>JAGGXF010000006.1 GCA_021163205.1 Candidatus Aenigmatarchaeota archaeon | reverse complement strand
GTAACCAGCACCCTGTCTCCGGGATTTGCTCTCAACTCTTTCGCAACCTCTCTATATAAAATTATTTCCCCTCTTTTAACAAACTCCTTACTGCTATTAACAATACATGTTATATCATACGCACCCTTCTTAACTATGACCCTATTCATCGGAAATACTCCAAGCGCAGCTAGGTCTTCCTGATTGAGTATAACGATAGTTTTTTCCTGGGCATCGAGACTTGTATTCTTAACTACCAATTTTATCTCTATTGGCTCTTGCTTTTTCATGGCCATCTCCTCAAGGCGTCCCGAAGTTCTTTGTGGGTTTTTGCATAAATTTTTAGAGGCACGCCGTCCATTGCTGCATCAAGAGCCTGTTTCATAGCTTTGGCACCTGCCTTTGTCCCTCCTGGGTGTCCATGAACTCCTCCACCGGCCTGAATCACTATGTCTTTTCCCATGATTTTTATCACCTCTGGAACGAGGCGAGGATGAAGACCTCCAGATGCAACAGCAAAGACAGGATATATTTTATACCAGTCTTGTGAAAGATAACCTTTCACACGCACGTGATCTTTTTGTATAATATCCTTTATAGCTAAAACTTCTTTCACCTGACCCTCCATCTTTCCAACAGCCGTGCCTATGTGGAGCTGGTCTACGCCAATAAGTCTGGAAAGTTTGGCGATGAGGTACATTGATATACCATGCTTCTTGTTTCGCGTGACCGACGCGTGACCTGCTCGGTGTGCATGTATAACCATTTTATAATTCTGTGAACGCAGTTCTTGTAAAGCAGAGAAACCAGCCGTAAGTATGTCTATCATTATACATCGTCCGCCGTGTGCATAGACAAAATCAGCGCGCTTGAGCATAATCCTTGTTGGTGCCGTTACATTGGCGGCATAAAGAACATTTCTCCCCTGTTCTTCTTTTATTCTATCGACGACATCTAGCATTTTTATTACACGGTCCTCGAACTTGCAGAATCTTAGAGATGTCAGATTCTCGTCATCCTTCACAAAATCCAGCCCGCCGGAATATGCCTTATAAGCAACATTAGCAAACTCTATTGGACTCAGCCCAACCTTTGGTTTTATTATAGTTCCGAGGACAGGTCTTTTTTTGATACCTAAAATCTTTCTTACTCCGTGAAAACCAAACTTAGGACCTTTAAAGTTTTTTACATATTTCTTGGGAAATTTTATGTCGAGGAGCCTAAGATTCTTTACTATTTTCATTCCGAAAATGTTTCCGGCTAGGCCAGAAAGAAGTTGTGGAATGTTCCTCGGTTCGAACAAATCGATAGGATATGCAATTTCAACGGTTCCCGTGGTTTTTGAGTATTTGAGAGCTCTTGGTCCCAGGCGTTTTTGCATCCTGGTATCCAACGTTTGTAGCTCTGTCCACGTTCCTATAGAAGATTCTGCCATTATTTGCCTAACTGCCTGAGTAGCAGAAACGCCATTGGCTTCAAAATAATATTTTGCTACAAGCTCATTCATAATAATCACAAATAATCTTTTACCGCAGCTGTATAAATAATTTCTCTGTATGTCTGGTTCAAACCTTTAAAACTTTTCAAGGTTAAATATAAGTCGGTGATAAGATGAAATTCAGTTTTCATGTACATGGGCTATGGTTTATTGGAAGTGTTTGCATGCTGCTAGGATGTATGATAGCAGGCAACGTGGCATGGGTAGAAGGAACCACACCAACAAGTTACACCCTGGCGTTGCTTATAGCATTCATACTAATCTGGGCAGCAGGTCTCTGTTGGATATCGTCGGCCGTGAATGCTAAGCAAGAAATGGGATAAAAACCACATCAACCTCAATTTAAACCTTTTGATTTTCTCTATTAACGTAAATTCTGTTCAGAATAACTTGTTAGTTTTATTATAAGAGAGCTTCATAACATAGCTTTTATTTTAAGTCTTCTTCGAGCGTAAAAAAGCAAAAAAATCGGTGATGGTTGGATACTGCTATGGTGTTATTTTAAGTGTTCTCTGGCTCCTTTCTAATTATACTTTATCTTGTTTTACTTTCCGCTTTGTTTTCAGTTGTCTGCGAACTTTTTGTTTGCGAAGATATTTCCACTTCTTCTTTGCCTTTTTCTGACTTAGTCAAATGGTTCGATTCCGTTAGTTTCTTATGTCTATTTTTTACGTTCTCTATGATTTCAGATTTTCTTATTTCAACTTCTCCGACAGGATATATCTTTTTGAGCTGATCTCGTATAGACTTTTGTAGGCTCCCGGAAAGAATACTTTTGACTAGTTCTTCCATGGTGTTCTTTTCTGCAACGTCTCTTATCATTTCACTGATCTTCTTTCTTACCGCCTCTTTGATAGAGGTTTTTGTTCGTCTTAGAATTATTGTAATGGTCTTAATTCTTATCGTCTTTCCATCTTTCGTCCTCACCAGATCTATGCTGTCGACTCTTCTTCTCCTCCTGAGAACCATCCGGTAAATTTTCTCCTTAAGAATATCATGGCCGATAAATCTTGTATAAAGCTTCTTTCCGTCTACTTCAGTAACTTGTAATTTTAATTTAATATAAAATTTGGAGAAATCGTTATTTATATCCATCATACTAACTTCTACTGTTCTGCCTTTAAGCGTCTTCGGATTTCCTGTAAGTGTTTCCCCAACGACATGGTTGCCTAGGAATTTTGGCGCAATGATTTCATACCAATCTTTCTTAACAGCCATGCGAATACACCACTAAACATTTGATTCAATACGTCATCACTTAACCAGCAATTTCGCTTTCTCTGGGCTATATTTCCAGTCCTTTGGAAGTCTGCCTTTTCTTACGTAATACTTACCAAGTCTTCTGATTTTTGACTCGGTTAGTATAAGGCCACGCTTCGAGATTCCATCTTTTTTGTTTGTCTCGAGATGTCTTCTGAGCGCTATTGCTTTCTTCATCAAGTTAAACATATCCTCAGGAATTTCCTTTAAAAGATTGTGTCTTTTCATAACCTTTGTTATTCTCAATCCGAACTCCCTAACATCCGGTATTCCGTATTGGTCCCTTAAAATCATACCTATTTGGCTTGATTGATACCCTTCCTTTGCTAATTTGATTATAAGTTTTTCTATTTCTTCCTTGCTATACATAACCCAATCGTGCTTCTTCTTTTTTGGTTTTTTTGAGCCGGATTTTCCTCGCTTTCTTGAATACATCCTTGCCATTCAATCACCAGCAACAAGATACAGAATCAGCTTAACCACCAATCCTGCATCCCGGCATTGGTAAGCTATCAGGGCTTAGTTAAGCCACTAAGCTAGTAGAATTATTAGATAAAAAAGGCTTTTAAAGGTTTCTCCAGCGCGTCCAAAAGCTGTTAGCCACAAACAAAAAATAGAAAGCTTTATATATTTTTTCTTAGTAAAGTATACTATACGTAAAATAAACTTTACATGATGAAGATGAAGCTGAAGATTAACAGGCTTAAAAAGTTTCGAGAGAGGCGTGGAATGACCCAAGAAAAGTTAGCTGAGAGAGTGGGGGTAACGAGACAAACAATAATTTCCATAGAGAACAACAGATATGTTCCTTCTTTGCCATTGGCATTGAAATTTGCCAAAATCTTCAAATGCCGAGTGGAGGATATATTCAAAACATGAGCGATAATAGATGGAGGTAGAGAAATGAAAGAAAAAACTAAAACCAAAATTATGGGGATATCTACAATGTGTTTTTTTATAGCTGGCATAACACTTAACCATTTCAACATTGGAGTTAACTTCCCCGTGTTTAGTTCTCTGGGCAACTGGCTTATATATGCCGGGTTTGTAGAGCTAATAATGGTTGCGGCAAGGCTCACCCTTGGAAAAAAGTTAAAGAGAGAAACCGACGAAAGAATGGAATTTGTTGCAACAAAGGCGTTGAGGATAACGTTTTTGTCTTTCATCGCTTTGGCATTTGTTATCATGATCATTGACGGAATAAAGACAATAACAATGCCTTATTCCATATTTGTGAGTTATCTTGTATGCTTTATGTTGGTCATATATTTCATTAGTTACAGGATTTTGTTGCGGTTTTATTGATTTGTCTCGTTTCGGTCACCATCTGATATGTGCGCCAATTGTTATGAGTTAGACAAAAACTTAAAATTCATTATCGCTTCTATTTCATTTATCCGTCTGTCTTCTTTTCCGATATCTCCCCCGACTTTGTATCTTTTCGATTCGCTTTAAGACAGAGCTAGCAGCAGGATAATTCTTTTGGTACGCCTCAAGAATAATGGGCCATGCTTTTTTGATGATGTTAAAATGCGTCGACTCAAATGCCTGACGAAGAAGATGCAAATCAGTTGCCTTATCCTCGACGCGCGCGCTATGAAATCCGAGCCCGAAATCTATGAAATAGATTTGACCTTCTTTCAATATCATATTTGATGTTGTCAAGTCACCGTGTATTATATTGTTTTCATGAAGTTTTGCAATAGCTTCCCCAATTTTAGAGCAGATGTCTTTATAGATATCTTTTCGGCTAGATTGCTTAGATAGCACATTTTTGACCTGTTCCCCATCTATATACTCCATTTCTATTGTATATTTTTTCACGTTGATTATTCTCGGCGTTTTGACACCGACTTCGGCGGCCTGACGAATGAGTCGTGATTCGAGCCGCGTTCTTGATCCCCGAAGCCTCTCGTCTATTTCTCTTATACGATAGCCTTTCTTTATGCGTTCTTTTATAATTTTCTTATTTTTTTTATCTAGATATATTACTGCTTCGGCGGCCTGGTGAAGCTTTTTAAGATTTTGTGTCATATTTTAAATTCTAGGCAAATATTTTTAAATTGGTGATTTTGTGCAACTGATCATTGATAAAAACAAGTGTCTGTCTTGTGGTGGCTGCGTTAGCGTTTGTCCGAAACAGGCGCTGGAACTCAAAAAGCACCCAGAATGGGACAAAAATAGTTGCATAGGATGTGAACTTTGTGTGAGGCTTTGTCCTGTTGGGGCTTTGAAACTTGAAAAGTAGATATCAAGTGATAATATGTTCATAAAGCCAGAATATGATTTGATTGTCGTTGGTGCTGGCCCAGGCGGCACTAGCACCGCGATAACGGCAGCTAAGTTGGGCTTAGATGTTCTGGTTCTTGAAAAGCAACAACAAGTTGCTATGTTCAAAAGATGCGCCGAAGGATTTGCAATAGGAGCGTTAGAAGAATTAAAACTTAAGATGCCCAGAAAATGCTGGAGACAGGAAATAGATGGGTCGTATATTTATGCACCAAATATGAAAGAGTTCTTAATAGATTTGGGTCAAACCAGTGGGTATGTGCTCGAGAGGCGGATTTTTGACAAGTGGCTAGCAGAAGAAGCTGTCAAGGCTGGAGCGCAGGTTATCGCAGACGCCAATGTCTACGACGTGATAAAAGAGAATGATTTTGTATGTGGTGTTAAAGCAAACTTCATTGGAGAAGAGTATGAAATCAGGTCAAAGGTTGTAGTCGCTGCTGACGGTGTAGAGTCATTGACGGCTAGAAGAGCCGGATTTCCAATAGTGAATAACCCTATTCTAATCGATTCTGGGTTTCAGTATGAGCTTGATGGAATCGAATTGAAAGACCCAAGAAAGCTCGAGTTTTATATCAGCAATAGCATGGCACCACGTGGATATATATGGGTCTTTCCAAAAGGAGAGTCTCGAGCAAATGTTGGCATAGGTATTGTAGGCAACAGTACAGAAACCGCAAAGAGATATCTTGATGACTTTATCAAGAAAAATGATAGGTTCAAGAAGGGCAGTGTTATTGAGGTCAACGCAGGCGCGATACCTGTTGGTGGGCTTATGAAGAATATGGTAATGAATGGACTTGTCCTTGTCGGAGACGCTGCCCATCAGGTGTATCCGATCCACGGCGGTGGTATGGGAGAAGCAATGATCGCTGGAACAATTGCAGGAAAAGTTATATGGCGCTGTATTGAACACAACGATTGGTCTGAGTCCGCTCTATCTGAGTATAATACGTTGTGGTGGGAAAAAAGAGGAAATGCCTTAGCGAAATCAGAAAAAGTTAGAGAAATCGTTGAAAAACTTACTGACGAACAGCTCAATATGCTTGCAGACTCGTTAACAAAAGATGACCTCATGAAGATAGTGGGTGGCAATGCCGCCATATTAACCAAGGCGTTGCTTAGGTTTGGTGTAAAAAGCCTAAAGAAAAAAATACTAGGATAGTCGCTTAATTCTTTATATATTATCTGAATAATTATAATACAGATAACCAAAATCAATCCGTTCAAATGTGATTTTATGGTCAGGGTAGATAGAATAACAATGCGGGGATTCAAATCTTTTCCAGATAAAATAACAATACCGTTCCCGACAGGATTCACGGTCATAGCCGGACCAAATGGCTCTGGAAAAAGCAATATAGTGGATGCGATAACTTTTGTTCTTGGGGTGTCGTCTGCAAAGGCGATACGAGCGAACAGACTCATAAATCTTATTTTCAATGGAGGAAAGAACAGGAAACCGTCAGACTACGCTGAGGTATCTCTCTATATAGATAACAAAGACAAAAAGGTTCCGATGGAGGAAGAAATTAAAATAACTAGAAAGGTTAACAGAAGAGGAATTTCAATATACAAGATAAATGAAAAAACTGTGACAAGAAGGAAATTTCTTGAAGTTCTCGCCGCTCTTGGGCTTTCATCAGAAGGTTATAATATAATAATGCAGGGGGATGTCACAAAAATCATAGAAATGAGCCCAGAGGAAAGGCGCCAAATAATAGATGACATTTCGGGGATATCAGAGTTCGAAGAGAAAAAACAGAAAGCTCAAAAAGAGCTAGAAAAGGTAGAAACAAGGGTAAGAGAAATGTACATAGTTGTAAATGAAAAATTAAAACTGAAGGAAAGGCTTGAAGAGGAGAAAAAAAATGCCGAAAAATATCTCTCGTTGCAAGAAAAATTAAAAAGACTTAAAGCAAGTCTTGTTAATAGAAAGTTTAAAGACCTTCAAATCGAGTGGAAAAAAATCAATAGTATTATAGAAGAAAATGAAAAGAAATTGGAGGAAACCGAAAAGGAATTCTCTTCCGTAGACAAAAAATTAACAGAAGAAGAAGAAAAGGCGTCAAAAACAAGAAAAGAAATCATAGAAAAATCTAAGGACTTCTCGCTGAGGAAAAAAATAGACGAAATCAGAACAGAGCTAGTCAGAAAAAAGGATAAGATAGAATTTAACAAAAGAGATATAGTCAGGCTCAACTCAATAATAGAAAAAAGTCAAGAATCGAAAAATAAGGTTGTAAAAGAGATATTGAAATTAAAAAAACCGTATGTGCACGGAACTGTTATGGATGTTTTAAGCGTTCCTGAAAAGTTCTCTATAGCTATTCGTGTTGCTGTTGGAAGTCATGAAAACGACATAATTGTAGATTCAATAGAAAATGCGGTCGAGCTAATAAGGTTTCTTAAAAAAGAGAAGCTTGGAAGAATAAGATTTATACCTATAGATAGAATAAAAGGAAAGCGCATTGATAAAAACAAAAAATTCGAAAAGGCGATCGGGTACGCAATAGACCTAATAAAGTTCAAAGAAAATTACAGAAAGGTTCTCGAATATGTTCTGGGAGATACCATCATAGTCGAAAATATAGACACAGCAAAAGAGATTATTAAAAAGGAAAGAATAAGGATAGTAACAATAGATGGAGACCTCATAGAACCGAGTGGGGCAATTGTCGGAGGATGGTATAAAGAAAAATCTCCGCTTATTGATATAAAAAAATACAAGGAAGAAATAAAAAACCTAGAAGAGGAAAACAAAAGAATTGAAGGAGAGATTAAGCTACTCGAAAAAAAGATAAAAAAATTGGAAGTGAAAGAAAAGAAGGAGATAAAAGGAACGTCCTCACTTGAGAAGGACATAGCCAGAATTGAAAAAAATATTTTTTCTCTCAGAAAAAAAAGAGAAGAGCTATATAGAGAAAAGTCAATTCTAGAAAAAAAGGTAAGCGAAACTAAGATAAGACGTGCCAAAATTGAAGCCAAACTAAATGGCTTGAGAATAGAACGTAATGAGTTCAAAGATGTGAAAAGCTTTTACAATCAAACCGTAGAAGAGCTCGAAGAAAAAATACGAGAAGTGATAATAGAAATAAACTCATTGGGCCCCGTAAATCTCCGAGCAATAGAAGAGTATAAAACAATAGACACAGAATTTGGGGAGCTAAAACAGAAGTTGGATAAACTTCTTGAGGAAAAAAAAGCGATATCTGAAACCGCCGAAGAAATAGAAAAAAAGAGATATAATAAATTTATGGAGACGCTTTCAGAAATATCCAAGAATTTTTCTCGGATATATAGTGACCTAACTGGGGGAGAAGCCAACCTCAGGCTTGTGGAGGTGGAGAACATAGAATCTGGCCTTATAATTGAAGCAAAGCCAAAAGGAAAAAAAATGTTAAACATAGATTCTATGTCTGGCGGGGAAAAAGCTATAACTGCTCTTGCGTTTTTGTTTGGAATACAACAGCACAAAGCATCCCCTTTTTATATACTAGATGAAATAGACGCCGCATTGGACAAGGTTAACACCAAGTTAGTGGCTAGCCTCATCAAAAAGTATTCTAAAAAAACCCAGTTCATCGTAATAACGCATAGTAACATAACAATAGGAATGGCGGACAAAGTATTTGGCGTCTCGATGGAGAATGGCGTATCGAAAGTTTTTGGAATAGAACTTCCAGAGAACTAGAGCATTATTTCTTCCAAACAAGCTTCAAAACTATACATTGAGATTCAAGCCAGTATCTATTCAAAAGGTCTTCTTTCTATAGCTCGCATACGTCCTCACCTATTTGGCGAGACAGCCTTTAAAATACCCATTCCTGTATTTTACGAGCATTATAATCATTCTTCTAAGAAACCAAATTTATAATTAGATTATAATTAGAAAAGCCGGAACGGTAAAAATCTTTTTATGCTCCTTATTCTAAAAGTTATGAGGGGAGTGTGTGAAAGAGCAGAATCTTATTAAGAACATAGTAATCAGTTATGACTGGGAAGAGGTCATCAACAATATAGTTATAGAGGAAGGCATTGACCCGTGGGATGTCGACATAATAAAACTTACTGAAGCTTTCATAAAATACCTTAACACAATGAAATACTTTGATTTCAGAATACCCGCTAGGTTCATACTCGTTGCCGCCATACTCTTGCGCATGAAATGTGAGTTGTTGTTGGAAGAAGAAGAAACGAGAGAATCAAAAGAGAAAGATATAGAATTTCTAGACATAGACAACATCAAACTTCTCGATGTACCAGTAAAGAGAAAACCTAAAAGGAAAATAATACTTACGGAGTTGGTTTCAGCTCTAGAAAAAGCCTTCGAACTAAAGAAGAGCAAAGAAAGAAAAAGGCTAAGAATGCGAAAAGCAGTAGAAACCCTTATAGAAGTAGAAGAAGACATAGAGGAAATAATAGACAAAGTGTATGAGAATATCAGAAAAAAAATGGTTGGAAATGAGCTAAAATTTTCTGAGCTTGTCACAGAGTGGAAACGAGAAACAATTGTAAAAACATTTATGCCTCTTCTTCATCTAACAAACAGGGACAAGATAAGTTGCAGACAGCCCGAAATGTTCAAAGAAATATTCATAAGACTCAAATAAACTATTCGGTGTGTCAATATGAACGAAAAACTTGCCCTCCTTGAAGCTTGTCTTTTCACAACAGAGAAACCGCTAAGTATAGAAGAATTGGCGAAAATATTGAAGATAGATGAAAATGAAGTAAAGTGGCTTCTCAAAGACTTGGAAGATATTTACTCCAAAGACGAACACGGCATAGAAGTTTCGGATGTCGGTGGGTACAGTCTTGTCGTAAAACCGAAATATCTTGAAAAAGTTTCGAACCTGACAAATCATACAGACCTCCCAAGAGGCATGCTGCGTGTATTATCAATCATAGCTTTTTATGAACCGGTCAAACAATCAGATATCGTGAAGGTTATAGGAAACCGAACATATCAATACATATCAGAATTGGAAAAAAGAGGGCTTATAAAAACAGAAAAACATTCGCGCACAAAAATAATACAAACGACAAAAGAATTCGAAGAATATTTTGGAATTGAGAAGAAATCTCTTAAAAAATTTTTACGTGAGAAGAATGAAAAAACAAAAGGAGATATCGGGACTGGACATAAAGTTCCTAGTTAATGAGCTTAACTTTCTTGTGGATAGTAGAATTGAGAAAATCTATCAGGACATTCATCAAGGTGAAAGAAATATAAGAATAAGGCTCTATTCTCGTGGATTCGGAGAATTTGAGTTATACGCTAGTGCGGGACGTTTCCATCTAACAAACTACAGGCGAGTATCTGAAACGCCTTCAAACTTTGCAATGTTTTTGAGAAAAAGACTCAAAAACAAACGAATTAAAAAAATTACTCAGCACGCTCTTGATAGGATAATAGAATTAGAGACAAATGAGTATAAACTCATTTTGGAACTCTTTCATAAAGGAAATTTCATATTAACAGATTCAAATTACAGCATAATAATGCCTTTTGAGATTCAACGATGGTCAGAAAGAACGATAGCACCAAAGGAAAAATATGCTTTTCCAAAAACAAACTCATTCCTAGACGACTTCAGGGAATTCAAAAGGAGTGTGTACGCATCCCCAAGAGAAATAGTTGGTTTACTTGCTCAGATGGGGTTTGGCGGAAAGTATGCTGAAGAGATTCTTTTGTTATGCGAAGTAGATAAAAACAAAATAGCTCAGTCGCTTTCTCAAGAAGAAACTAAAAAAGTATTTGAGAGCATAAAAGAGTTGATGCAAAAAAAGCTGGAACCGAAAATTGTTCTCATGGACGGTAAAATAATAGATGCTATTCCATTCGATATAAAGGTGTATAAAAATTTTGAGAAAAAAGAAATGAAAAGCTTTAACGAAGCTGTTGACATTTTTTTTAGTGAGAACGAAATAAGAGAGGCAGAACTCATTAAAAAAACTGAAATTAACTCCACGCAAGAAAAAAAGGAAAGGATAGTGAAGCAACAGGCAGATGCAATAAAAAAATGGGAAGAAAAAGAAAAGGAGGCAAAAGAAAAGGCGGACATCATATACAAAAACTATGGTCTCGTCGAGAGCATTCTCGAAACGCTTTCAAAAGCAAGGGAAACACTTTCGTGGGATGAGATTAAAAAGAGAGTAGAAAAAGAGGACTCACCAGAGGCTAACGCAATTAAAGAAATAAGAGAGCACGACGGTATCGTTGTTCTTGAACTTGGAGGAAAAAACATAGAAATAGACATGAGAAAAAGCGTTGAGGAAAATGCAGCGGAACTCTATGAAAAAGCAAAAAAAATGAAATCCAAACGGGAGAAAGCCAAAAAAATTATGGAAAAAACAAAAGAGATTAAGATAGAAGAAAAAAAGCTTTTGGTGCCAAAAATCATAGAAAAACGTAAGAGAAAAAAATGGTATGAAAAATACAGATACTTCTGGACATCTGATGGATTCCTGGTTGTTGCTGGAAAAGACGCGGACACAAATGAAATGTTAATCAAAAAAAATACTAAGCCAGAAGACATCGTATTACATGCCGAGATACATGGAGCCCCATTTACTGTTGTAAAGGCAAAAGAAGACCCACGAATAAAAACACCGAAAAAAATAACACCTGTTGCTGTCAGGGAAGCGGCTGAGTTTGCAGCAGCCTATTCCAAAGCGTGGCAAATGGGACTTGGCAATGTGGATGTGTACTGGATAAAGCCAGAGCAAGTTAAAAAGGTTCCGGGCTTGCCCAAGGGTTCTTTTCAGATACAAGGAGAAAGAAACTATCTGAAGAAAACCCAACTCAGACTTGCGATTGGCGTAGAACCTGAAAAAAAACTGTTAATGATAGCTCCTGTTCAAGCAGTGAATGAAAAGTGTAAATATTTTCTGACCTTGAAACCGGGTGAAACCCCAGCAAAAGAGCTTGCAGAAAAGATAAAAGAAAGACTAGTAGCAAAAGCTATATCAGAAGAGGAGAAAGAAGCCATTAAAAAAATACCACTTGATATTATACAAAACTCTATACCGTCTGGAAAGGGCAGCCTTGTCGAATAATTTTTATATTTCCTCGACCTCAACTCCTCCAAGTGCTCCACGTATCAGTCGTGATATATCAAGTTCCTTCTCTATTTTTTCAACCTCTTCTAAGCTCGATGTTGTTTTCGGCTTTTTAGGAGCGAATTGACATCCCAGATGCTTTTGAGAAAATTGAAGCGTTCCGATATCAGCAGCGACCCGAACAATATCCATTTTATCGTAACCTATGAGCGGACGTAAAACAGGAATTTCTCCAGCGCGGTCTTCTACAAAAAGATTTTCAAGGGTCTGTGATGCGACCTGCCCCAAAGAATCTCCAGTAATAAGAGCATCATAACCGTATTTTCTTGCTATGATACTCGACATCCGAAGCATCGCGCGCTTACAGAGAATACACTGAAATCTTCTTTTTTCCATTCCAACAAGTGAAGAGATAACTTGCTTATACGGGACAATGAAAAGCTTTATTTTTCTTTTGATATTGAGCTGTTTTTTTATCTGCTTTATACATTTTTTTACTATTGTTTTGTCTGCTCCTGTGAAAAAGAATATGAAATCCAGATGGGTTTCTTTCGAGTTCTTCTGAATGAGATAGGCAGCAACTGGGCTATCTATACCTCCCGATATGAGCGATAAGAGCTTTAGCATAATGATTAGTTCAAATCAAGATTTAAAAAAGATTGAAACAAGATAATATTGTGATGTAATGATCAGAAAATTTCAGAAGATAGAAGAGAATGAACGAAAACTGAATGAAATTATTGATATGTTAGAAATACAGAACGCCGTTTTGGATAAGAGACTAAGTTATATAGAAGAAAAAATTTTTGACGAAAAAGAAAGAGAAATGATAGAAAAAACGCTAAAACAAATGGAAAAAAGAAAGCTCTTGGAGAAAAAAGCAAAAAAAATTCTGCTAGACCCGATAAAAGCAGAGATACTTGAAGATAGAGACCTTGTAAAAGCAGTTGTATCTGAAATTAAGAAGGAACTGACTAAGAATAATTAGGCTTTGAGTATTACAACATATATATCTATAATTTATGTGTAGTAAGTTTTTGAATAGAAATCAAAAACCAGAAGCCAAAAAAAACTAATTATTAAAATACTGCTCAAAAAACTCATCTTTTTTCATCTGCCTCTGAACAAGAACACCATTGACCAGTCCATATAATGATATCATTGTTTTATTTTTGATTTCATACAATCGTAAGGTCATGTCTGTTAACACTTCCAAATCTGCCTTATATGTTGGGTGAAAATCCTCATCAACCAAAAGCAAAACAGTAGCGCCGTTTTTTTTCAGTCTGCCTATTGTAACGTCTATGAATGATTCTATCATGGCTGGAGTATTAAATCTTGATAGCCCCGAGAGGGTGTCAACAACGACTCGTTCTGGTTTCTCTAATTTCGAGAGCTTTTCTAATGTCAACTTATGAACTTTTCTCAGATCTCTCGGATGAATAAGCGAAATGACGTCATTTTCATTTTCTTTGTGTCGAGCCGCAGAGTAGCAATCTATAAAATGTATTTTTTTGTTCTTTATATGCTCATCTATATTAACAAGATTCCCAAGCCCATTAATAACATCTCTCGGATCTTTATCAACTGTTATGTAGAGTGTTTCCTTGTTTTTCTTCAGAGCATCGGCTATAAAATGATTGACAAGTTCTTCTCTATGCTCATCTGGCTTTCCGATAACAAGAACCGTGGTTGGGTGCGGTATCATAAGAATCACTAATTTATTCGACTTTACTAATAATAAGTATTATCTCTTTCTAGTTTAAATCATTTTTAGAATTGCTAGATTTATAATCTTCGCGAGAGAACTGCGAGAGGGTGCCCTTTTGTTTCCAAAGACCATTTTTTAACCCACCCAAAAGGCACTGTATCTACGATATAGCCAGATTTTTCTAGACACTTCTTGAGATTCTTTATTAGTTCTAGCGCGAATACCGGATTGCTGAGGTCATCGGAAAGGTGTGCAAAGGGGAAAAGAACAATATTACTTTCACCTACTTTTTTTGCGATGTCTTTTATATTTCGCGCTGTCTTTTCCAGAATGTCGTCCTTATTTTCATCTTTTGATTCTGCACATATCTTCACAACAAGGACTTGCCCAAATTTCTTTTTCTTATCTTTTTCTTCAAGCCTTTGGGCAATTTTTGTTTTTTTCCTTACCTCATATTTCATCCATTCAGAATGGATAAATAAAAGTTTCATTGAATCACTTTTCTGGCTTAATGGGCTTTTTCTTGCGATAATCTGCTATGGCTGCCTTGAGACCATCTGCAGCAAGGTTGGAACAATGCATTTTTATGGGAGGCAGTCCTCCGAGATAGTTGGCCACATCATCCCTTGTTATTTTTTCTGCTTCTTCGAGAGTCTTGCCTTTGGCCATATCTGTTATCATGGAAGATGTGGCAATGGCTGCAGCGCATCCAAATGTTTCAAACTTTATATCTTCTATTATTTCCTCTCCTTTTTCATTTTTTCCGACCTTGATATAAATATACATAACATCTCCACAAACCGGGTTTCCAACCTTACCAACACCGTCTGGATTTTCTATCTTACCCATGTTGTGTGGGTGCCTGAAAAGTTCCATAACTTTTTTTGAGTACATTAAAAACACCTGCAAAATAAAATAGCTTTCGCTTGTTTCTTGTTTTCTGGATTTATATATTTTTAAACCTTCTCAAAGCTTTTCTTAAATGGTGAAATCTTTCTGAGCTCTTCTACCGCTTCTGAAACAGATTTTATTACGTAATCTATTTCTTCTGTTGTGTTATCCTTACCAAGCGTGAGCCTAAGAGAACCGTGGGCATCTTCTGGCTTCAACCCTGTTGCCAGTAGAACATGGCTTGGTTTAAGTGACTTGGAAGAGCAAGCAGAACCTGTCGATGCTTCTATACCTTTATCGTCGAGCTTCAAGATCAACGACTCACCTTCTATAAACTTGAAGTAAAAACTGGCGTTGATCGGTAGTCTCTTCTTCGGATGGCCAGTAAGATAGCTGTCGGGTATGTTATCCAAGATCTCTTTGATAAGCTTGTCTCTCATCTTAGCAATCCTCGGCATTTCTCTCTCTCGTTCTTTATCGGCTATTTTAACGGCTTCCGCAAATCCGACAATGCCAGCAACGTTTTCCGTGCCTGACCTCATGCCGCGCTCGTGGCCTCCGCCATGAAGAAGGGCATCTATTTTTGTCCCACTTCTCACGAAAAGCGCTCCAACGCCTTTCGGACCGAAAAGCTTATGCGAAGATATAGAAAGCATATCAACGTTGAGTCTTTTTACATCTATCTTCAGCTTGCCTGTTGTCTGCACGGCATCTGTATGAAAATATATGTTTCGCTCGCTGGCAATTTTGGCTATGTCCTCAATGGGCTCTATCGTGCCTATTTCGTTATTCGCGTGCATCACAGATATGAGAATTGTATCCTTTCTTATTGATTTCTCAAGTTCATTCAAGTCTACCAAACCGTATCTATCAACAGGGAGGTAGGTAACATCAAAGCCTTGCCTTTCCAACCACTTGGCAGAATTAAGAACACAATCATGCTCTATCTTAGTTGTGATTATGTGCTTACCCTTTTTCCGGTTAGCAAACGCTGTCCCCTTCAATGCAAAGTTATTAGACTCTGTACCGCCTGATGTAAATATTATTTCTGCTGGGTCCGCATTTAGCACGGACGCCAACTTTTTTCGGCTCTTTTCTAAAGCATCGCTGGCTTCCTGTCCGATGGCGTGTATGGAGGAAGCGTTACCAAACTTATCAGAAAAAAATGGTCTCATAACCTCGAAAACGCGCTTATCAACGGGGGTTGTGGCGGCGTGATCCATATATATTTTTTTCATAAAATCATCCATGGTCCTTATTATGAGTAATAAATTATAACGCTGTTATATTTAAAAAGCTTTCTCGTGATAAATAAAGCATGAAGCCACCCTGCGAAATCATCGTAATGGAACTACTTCCACAGCTGAGAGCAATGTTGGCAAGAAACCTTCTTGAGGCTGACATGAGCCAGACAAAAGTAGCTGAGGTTCTGGGAATTACACAAGGTGCCGTTTCTCAGTACTCCCGCTCACTAAGAGGAGCCCAAAGCCCCCTAGTAAAAAACAAGATTGTAAAGGGTATGGTAGATAAGCTCACAGCAGATATTCTGAGAGGTGCCACACAAGACAAGATTATGGCTAAGTTTTGTGAAATCTGTAAAGAGGTGCGAAAAAGGGGGCTTTTGTGCAAGAGACATAAAGAGGTTTATCCTTCCCTAAAAGAATGTAACATATGCTTTTAACATCTTTCCATGCTTAATAAGATAATTATC
The DNA here is from genome assembly GCA_021163205.1 of Candidatus Aenigmatarchaeota archaeon. Classification (GTDB taxonomy): domain Archaea; phylum Aenigmatarchaeota; class Aenigmatarchaeia; order GW2011-AR5; family JAGGXF01; genus JAGGXF01. The sequence goes on along the minus strand of JAGGXF010000006.1, from coordinate 26,265 downwards.
TAATTTTGTTTCTCTTATCCGCGGTTGTCTTTCTCTTTTGCAAGGTATTGAACTGAAAATAATACTATTCCTGCCACTATACAAAGCAAGCCGGCTCTGACCTCAAATATCATCATATCAGAAAATAAGCTCTGCACAATTTCTGTTGGTATGTTCTGACTCTGAAAAAAGGAAGCTATGAAAAATCTAAATAAGAGGCATGATATTCCTGTGAAAAGAAGAACTATTGAAATTTTCTTGAGTAATGTTTTAATCCGCTTATCACTCAGATATATAAGCAACATTCCAAGAAGAATAAAAAGAATGCCAAATTTGTTTGTAAGATTAATCCAGTGATTAAGTTTGAACATAGAAAAACCGGCAAAGACTTCTTTCCTGTATAACCCATCTTTGTAAGCCATCATCTCTTGGTATCTCTTTTTTATCTCTACACACGGTATGCTAGTCTCACCATATTTATCGCATATCTGGTCAACCACATCACTCATGCTGGAACATTCTGTTAGGTTGGCCTGACTACATATATCTGGCAGTTGTTTTTCCATAGCGCTATCAAAAATGGTTGAAAAAAAATCTTCACTTGTTATATTTTTTAGATATATGCTCTGGACAAATATAGAAAAAGATACTATCAATATGAAAGTTCCTATAATGGAAAGTAATAGAGAAAATGATTTCATCTGAAGACCTCCACTATTGGACTACTCTTCATACTCCTCTTCATATTCTTCTTCACCTTCTTGGCTCTTGGTAGGAATAAACAGATAACCAAGAACCAAAACCAAGATTATTACAAAAGCTATTATAATATAAATCCAGAGTGGATAGGCTTTGGAAGCTTTTTCTATCTCTTTGTTCGCAAGGTCTATTTTTGTTCCCAAGCCGTTTAGGTTTATAAAAGCGCTAAAATAATCTCCTTTGTCAATGCTAGCTTTCGCGGCAGTGAGTTTACCCCAGATGTCATTGAAAATAGTCTGCAGAAGCGATGTATCTTTTCCTTTCTTTGCGAGCCTTGTTATTGTCTTATTTATTTCAATGGCTTGAGACATATAGTTATCATACATGGTTTTTATTGTTGCCTTTGTGTCTTCATCGGGAAGGATTTTTAGATTCAAAGTCTTTTCATCTTTAACGACTAATGAACCTGACTTGCCTGTAACAGTTATTTTAACATTTTTGAGCTCAACTGTTGCGGTCTTTGGAATCGTGAAAGTTATGTTTGTTGGCTTGGATTCTCCTGCTTCCAATGAATCTATCTCTCCAGAGGAAACCCATGATGAAGCTATACCACTCACACTAATGGAAATTTCTGTTATCGTTTCTGTATCGTTGTTTCCGATTGCTATAGAGACGGTCTTGCTCTTCCCTTGCATAACTTCTACATTATCCGGACATTGAGTTATATACAAAAGTTTACTGCCTGTTTCATTGACCTCTATCGGCTGTGAAACGTTTTCTATCGTAACAGTAAAATTACCTGCTATTGTCGCGACTGGTGCGGCAAAGACGGAGAAAGGCATGCCTAATAAAATTATATACACCAGAATAAAATTTATCGAGTTTCTCACGTGTAAACACCGATCGTGTAAGTAGATGTATAATTTCCTGGGGGTACATCTGCGGGGACAGAGACCTCTATAGTTACGGTAGTCTCCTTTGCATACTCTGTCGACTCGATATTGTCTTTTATCTCATAAACCTCTTGTGTCTCGTCAAAATCATTTTTAACATCATATGTTCTCTGCTTATTCTGATAATCAGTATAAGTCATGATAGTTATGTTATCTATGTCTATGGTATGCGAACCGTATTTCAGATCTGTCATCTTTACTCTTATATAATCTCCCTTTACACTGAGGTAGAACTTTATATAAAACTTATCTGTACCTGTGTTGTTAATGGTTCTGTCAGAAGGTATTATCGTCAGAGCCCTTGTCAGTCTAGCACCAGCAACAGAGTCTATCGCCACTGTTTTTGAACCGACATTCCCTGCAGTATCTTTCGCGTAAACAGTAAGATTCAGAGACCCTAAGGGCCAGTCTGTTGCTTTTATATCTTCTATAACGCAACTCGTGTTTCCGCAGTTAGAATCTGACAAATCTATTGTCTTGTTTTTTATCGTATCCGAACCATTTGTTATTTCATAATAAGCCTCTGTGATATTGGGTGAGTATGTTGGGCTCCACGTTATATTCAATGTAAAGGTTGCTCCAATATCCTGGCCCGATGTCGGAGATTTTATGGTGATAGAAGGTGCCGTGTCATCTAAATAATAAATACATAGTGGCGATGATGTATTGCCGCCACCAATAATGGAATTACCCGCATTATCATAACCAGTTACATAAAATGAAATAGAAGAACCACTAGACGCAGAAGACTCATTTATGGTTTTTGTGTACACAGTAGTTGTTCCTTGGGAAGAACCAGGCTTTATAGACATCTCCCCACTATTCCAAAAGCCATCTCCAAATCTCCAGTGAAGTGTTATTGTCGATGCAGTTTTTATATTGTCATGAAGCGTTACCTCTATTGTCCGGTTCTGGGAAGACTGGACATATACATTATTAGCCGGAGTGTGCGAATATATTGTTGGTCTAGCGGAGTCAAGATATATTGTCTTGATTGTATCAGAAGCATCGTTATTATCTATATCAGATATTATGTTGATGGTATCTCCGTTCTCTGCGTGAATAGATGAACCGGCAACCGTTGTGCTACTTATGTTGAAACTACCAAGGTATTTCCCTTTGTGTGCGGAATCCTCTGTAACAGTTATTGTTGTTCCTGTTGGGTCTGTGGTGCTGTTGATAGTAACAGAGCCTGTGCCCATGTTCGCAGTCGCGTAAACTTCCACAAATATTTCATCATCAGAATTAACATAATCTGCTGTTGTTCCGCTGGCAGAACCGCGCCTGACTATAACCTCATCTGGATTAACATCATAATCAACAGAATCCGTTGCATAAACACCATTTCCATCTATGTCTGCCCACACGTAAACTGTTGCGCCATCTGACGCGTTTATCCATTTGTTACTCTGGCTACTTGAAACCTCTGCTGCCTGAAACGTTGCTTCGAAAATTCCTGTATTGGCACCCGTTTCTATTACTGTGAGAGATATTCCTGTCGCATCATTTGTGCTATTTATTATAACTGTGCCGTTTTCTATGGCTGTTGTGTCGCGATTCATTGATGGATTGTATACCTTGACTGTTACATTATCCCACGCATTTATCTTTGTTAAATTTTCTCCATCAGAATCCAAAAGATAAACCTGGTCAAGAACAGTTATTGTTTTTGTGGCGTCTGTTGCATCGTCTCCTTCAACATCCGAGGTTATGGTTATGATGTCGTTGCTGAAAACCTTAAGAATATCCTGCGCGTCGTTGCTAGATGATGTAGACGTTGAAAAATTACCTTCGTACCAGCCGGGATATGTACTAGACTCTGTCAGCGTAACAGATATGCCTGTTGTGTCTGCATTGCTCTTAACATTCATCTGCTGCGCACCGTTTTTTCCGGCGAAGACATAAACGTAAACAGTCTGTCCTACTGAAAAGTAGCTTGTCTGCGTTTCATTGTAAGGATTGCTCTGAACTGTTCTGTACGTTCTGATCTCGTCTGGGTCATTATCATACGTCAATGTGTCTGTACCGGCATTGCCATCTCCATCCATATCTGCGGTGACAGTAACAGTAGAACCGTCAGTCACTTGTATTATATGTTCGTCAGAACTGCTTGTTGCCTCCGATGTTATGAACCATCCTGTATATGTACCAGAGCTTCCTGTCAGATAGACAGTAATGCCGTTTGGGTCTGCGGTGCTTGTAACGTTGGCAGTATAAATCTCAGCTGCAGAATTAACAACCTTTATCGTGATGTTGTCCCACGCATTTGCTGATGTGACATCATTGTTGTTTTTGTCTAGAAGATTAATAGTATCCTGGATGGCATGTGCTATGTGAAAGCTAGAGAACAGTAAACAAAAAAACAGCAATATCAGTTTGAACAATCTCTTCATTATTTATTCCTTGGAAATCGCAAAATATAAAGTTTATTAGTCTTGATAAGAATAGGTGGGACATCAGCTTGCGTATCCAAACCCGCTTTTATCCTTTTTGAACAGATTCTTGATATACTGATGGACTCGTTTAGCGTGCTCTTTGAATTTTGCATCTTTTATGTTTTTATAAGAGACACTAGTTTTGTCCTCTTCTGGTTCCGTAACTTTTTTCCGTAGTTCAGAAAAAATAGTAGTTTTATTTCTTTCTGAGTAAAAATAGTAAGCAACCAGAGCCACAACTACTATAACAACAGCATAGACCACAAACCATAATATTTTTGAATTGTTATTAGACTCGGAATCGACTTGTTTCAGGCTTTGCTCTATCTGATCTATTTTAGAAGCCACATCATTCATGAGTTGAATTGCTTCATAGTAGTCTCCCTTATCTATTTTCTTTTTCACCTCGCCCAGCTCTTGCTTTGCAACAATAAGCAGAGATTCTGCTTTTGAAACGTCGTTGCCACTAAGTTTTTCCTGGTTTATTTTCTTTTCCAAGTCTGAGAGCACATTCGTATAATTCAGATATGTCTGATTTACCTCTTTTTTGCTTTCTTCGCTGGGTAAAACTTTTAGAAGAAATGTTTCTGAGTCTGATATGCTAACACCGCTCGTGTCCTTTGCACTAGCTGTCAGCTTTATCGTGTATATTTTAATCTCATTTTTTTCTGGCACGGCAAAAGCAAGATAAGAATATTTTTTTTCTCCTTTACTGAGCAACGAGAAAGACTCGTCAGAAATCTTGTACATAGCAAGAGGGAGACCCTCCAGTGATAACTTCACATCGGTCAAATCCCTTTCACCATTATTTGTTATTTCTACTTTAACTTTTTTTGTCTGCCCCTGAACTATTTCTATGTTGGATAGTGTACCAATAACTATAGACGATGCCGGAGTATTCTGTGCTTCGTTCTCGCCAGAGTTGCTGTTGTCTTGTGATTGGGTATCTGCAACGCAAACACCACCCGAACAGTGTTTTCCCTCTTCACAAAGCGTGGTTGAAAATGTACCAGAGTCGCTGCACGTTCCCACAGTATCAGTAGCTATACACTCAGATGTTCCCGCCTCAATAATATTTCCGTCGTAGACACAATCATTTGCACTGGAAACGCAATATTTTTTGCCGTTGTTTTCATCTGCTTTGCAATAACCAGAATTACACTGGCTGTCATAGTAACACTGCTCTTCTGTTCCAAGACCCGTTGTTCCCGCAACCATGCCTGTTGGGGGGTATTGTGTATTGCCTATATCAAGAATGCCTGTGTATTCTCCCATGACTGATTGAACTAAAAATATCTGAACCAGTAAAATCGATATCAAAATAATTTTTTTCATCCTATCATCTGTTCATAAAAACAATAATCCTCACTGGCACGCTATTCCATATGTTGTTGTCCAAGAGCTTGATATTGCAGACGTCAGCGGCACAGTAATGTTTGCTGTGAAATTCGCCTGTATACCATTACTGGCGTCATTGTCTTTATCGATAAGCAGAATCTCATCGCCACCAGAATATGTGTTGGCTATAGAAAATCCTCCCGATTGGGTTGAGTTGTATATTTTAACATTTGAAACTGATATGGTTGTGTCACCACTACTCGCTGTTGTTGTCCAATCAGCCATTTTTACCTTGAGTGTGCAGTTTGCTGGATATGTGATGTTAAAGAAGAATCCCCACGTGTTCTGCCCGGACTTCAAAACAGCTGTGGCGTCTCGCCTGCTTGTGTCCTCCACGAGCATTATTGTATTGTTTATAAGTATGTTTTTGGCCAAATCCTCAGACAGGTTAACGTTTCCCACGTTATCGTAAGCCCTTATAGATAGGTTGTATGTGCCGGAGTTGTTTGTTATCAGATTCGTGTCAAAGCTGCTCCAATATAGACTATTGCCAAGGCTGTTGAACGTAAAAGAAAACCACGAGCTGTTGAAGGTTGCGTTAGAAAACCTGAGCGAAGCGCTTTTGAGTCCACTTCCGTTGTCTGATACATTGATTGTTATGTTTATTACACCATTGACAGTATCACCGTCTGTTATATTACCCCACTTGCTATGAGTTATATTTTTCAGTGTGAGAGAAGGAGCGATAGTGTCTATGCCTGTTGTTACTGTTGTGCTGTTGACCGCTGAATTGTTGTCTATCGTGGTTATGTTCCACGTCTGATTAATTTCTCCGGTCTGTTCAGCTGTGGCATTGAACCATATATATACTGTTTGGCTAGGACCAAGCAACGGAGTAGATGATGTATTCGAACAGACGATTTTCGATATATTGCCTGCGTTTGGGCCAGTTGTATTGTAGCCTTCACAACTCCAGTTTGCCAGAGATATACCTATGGATGAATTATAAACAGTGAAATTCTTTGTAGCGCCATCGAAAGGCACAGATATGTTTATCTCTGTTACATTGTTGTTGCCAGACGGATTTGTAATAGAAAAGTTATAGGTCGCGTTTGTCGTTGCGTTAACCCAATAATTGTTGTACGTATTGTTCCCTGTTATGACAACTAATGCATTCGGTGCTGTGTGTGATAAAACCAGAATAGCAATCATAGTCAAAATAAATATTATGGATAAACCAAGTCTCCTCATAAATATAACCCGAATAATTTATAGTCACGAGTTATATTTATGTTTTTAGGGGACACTAAAATTTCTTTTGGTATGTGGCTTGTATATTCATATAAAAAGCGGCGTGTTCATGTTTTCTCTGCTTCTCGCTACAAATTTATAGAAGAAACTGAAAAAATTTGAAGAAACACCCCCGGCGGGATTCGAACCCGCGACCCCTTGCTATCTCCGAATGAAGTTTTGATCATATTCCTGCCGAAGCAAGAATCATCTCACCTCCATATCGTCATGAGTACTGTCAGGGACAGTTAGGAGGCAAGTGCTCTATCCAAACTGAGCTACGGAGGCATTTGATTAAAGAATAATAATTATATGAAGACATTTATCTTTTTAGTTGCAAGCCCCTGTAAAAGCTGTTTGCCCAAGTCGCTTGTTTTCTTTACTCTGACCTGACCAGAGCGGCCTATGGTTGCTGAAAAGAGATAATTCTTGTCTATATAGAAATTTGCCTGTTTTTTTTGTAATTTTTTGTCAAAGGAAAATATAAGATATGCACCACTTTCTTCCCAGGAATATTCTACGGCTTCTCTAAGTGTTGCAACCTTTGGTGCAATATCTATAGAGATGCCCAGTTTTTTCTCTAGTGCTTGAACTGTTGAGCCCTTCTTACCGATGATTCGCGGTATCTTCTTATTTTCCACTTTTACCAGGATCTTTCCTGGTGACAGAAACTCTATTTCAGCGTTCTTATCATATTTCTTGATTTCATTCATTATCTGCTGCTTAGCAAGCTTGTGCAAAGCGTGTTCCTCCTTTTTTGTCACGGGCACGATGATATTTTCCTCTCCATACGTATATATTTCATAAACAAGCTTATTTGTATCGAACTCTCTAACCTCTACGATAGGTCTTGAAAGGTCCTCGTCCTTCATACCTGTGGGTGTTCGAACGGTCATTGACAAGGAATAAACCTTTTTTATGGTACCGTCTTTTATGTATATTATCGTGTCAATCACATGCGGTAACATACCGAGCTCTATACGACTCATAAAACGTTGGATAGCATCTATTGGCTCTGTTGCATGAACAACGCCTATCATGCCTATCCCTGCCAAGCGTAGATCAGAAAATATTTTGAAGTCGTTTGTCTTTCTCACCTCGTCGAATACCGTGTAATCCGGTCGCACAAGAAGGAGGATGTCTGCCGTCTTCTCGAAGCTGCCATGCAATGCCGTATATTGTGTTATCTCTGGTTTAACCTGCAAATCTCGGGGGGATTCCATGGTCTTGACTATCTTACCTTTTTCTTCATAAAACTCTGCAAGAGCGGCAGCAAATGTTGACTTACCAGAACCGGGTGGTCCTGCTATTAGAACACCATCTGCTTTTTCAGCCAGACGCTGCTTGAGCTTGTCAGCAAGCTTGTAGTCATCAAGCATTGCTTTAACAATGGGTCTGACTACTGTGACCTCAACTCCATCTGAAAAAGGTGGTCTGGCGATAGAGATTCGCATGTCTTTTAGCTGAACAACCGTGGCAGCGTGGCCTCCTATTTCTATAAACGAGTCCTCCTCATATCGTGTTGCGTCCATTATCTCTTTTATTATTGCCTCTATTTTTTCCTTTGTCAGGGGCTCACTGCTGACTTTCACAAGCTTGAATGCACCGGGTTTGCCGCGCTTCGCCATTATTGGGGCGCCTTCCTTCATGTGAAGGCTCATCGTATCTGGTGTCAGTAACTTGTCTAACTCTATAACTTTTTCCTTTTCATATGGTTCAAAATATTTGGTTTCTATACCTTCTGCCTCTGCTGCCATTTTCTGTACGATGTCTGATGTATACAAAATAGCATTGTTTTGCTTGGCAACATCAATAATCAATGCATCTATTCTTCCGTATTTTGCAAGCTGTATTTCTTCGTAGGTTTGTCTTCTCCCTTTGTAGTCCAAATGTATGTTTTTTCCTTTTTCGAATTCGCCAAGTTTTTTGATTTCTTCTAGGCCCTTGAATCCAATCTCCCTGCCACGAGACGCCTGCGCCTGTAGCTCTTCCATAACGAATTTCGGGATTATTATCTTTGTGTTTTTTATTTCGCCTTTTTCGATCATCTCAGACAAAATTCCATTAATAATGACGCTCGTGTCCGGAACAATCGGTTTATTTTCTTTTTTCTTTTTCTTCTTGGTTTTCTTGATTTTTTCATTTTTCATTTTATTCACCTTTTCATATCTCTTGTAAATATGTTATTATATATCTATTCTGTGATATATTTTATAATAACTAAAAAATAATCACAGAATACGCTTAACCAAATATTCATAGATAGGAAGGTATTTAAAGGCTTTTGAGCTTATTCCAAGTGTTCGTTTATCGCCGTTTTACTTTTCGTCAGTAGCTTCGGTTATATATTTTTCTTTGCTGCGTTTAATATTTTTTGTCATCTATTATAACACATATCGATTGACTCTTCTATGTTCGTATTCAGAAAATTGCTTAAAAAGGGAAAACAAAATTTAGATAGGTGATTGAATGAAATGCCAAGAATGTGGCTCAACTGAGTTCATCAGAAAGGGTGGCGATGTTTACTGTAAGCAGTGTGGCTTGGTTGTTAGAAACGTGCAATTCAGTGGAAAAAGAGTTCTAGTAGTCTGATACTCTTTCTTATTAACTTGTTAGGCGTTGCTATTCACTTCTTCAAAAAAATTGTCGAATTTTTTGGTTTATATCGATAAGAGAATTAGCCCGGCCAAAAGAGAGGTAATACCAATTTTCTGATTTATTTCTAGTATTTCCTTAAAGAAAATCCTAGCCAGAATTATTGTTACTGTGGGAAACGCCGCACCAATTGGGGCAACTATTGCTGTGCATTCGCACACAAAGATTGGAACACCGTGATTTCTATACCACCAATCATAGCGACAATTCCAAAAAGTATTCCGATTGGGATGCTCATAGTTTTATAACCTCTTCTATTATCTTGTCAATAGCTACTTTCTCTTCTTTACCTGTTTTCATGTCCCTTATTGTAACCTGTTTGTTACTCAAGTCCTTTGGTCCAACGATTACGACGATATCAGCATCTGTTGCTTCTAATTGCTTTGACAGCGAACGGTTCATTACGTCTATTTCTGATGTGATGTTGTTGGCTCGTAGTTTGTCGAGAATTTGTAAGGCTTCTGCTCGCGTTTCTCCAATAGGCGCAACATAGACTTTTTTCTTTTTTGGTGGCACGAATTTTTTGTCCTGTAGAACTTTCAGCAGCCTGTAAACACCGATAGAAATACCTGTGGCCGGTTCTTTCTCACCGCCAATAACTTCGGTTAGATTATCATATCGTCCGCCACCACCAACACTAACATCCAGACCAGCCATTATTTCAAAAACATTGCCCGTGTAATATTCCAGACCGCGCACGAGTGACATATCTATTCTGAGGAAACCATCTATTCCGACAATTTTTCCAAGATCCAGTAATTCTTTTAGCTCTGACAACCCCCGCTCTCCCTCTTCATCAAGAAGCAACACACTCAGGTCGTTTTTCTTTATTGTGTCAATCAAAGCATCTGTGTCCTTGTCTGGAAAATTCTTTTTCAGTTCTTTCCTGACCTCGTCCCAGCCAATTTTGTCCTGTTTGTCTATTATACGAAAGGCTGTTGTTATGTCCTCTATACCAAATGAGCGCACAACAGACTCAAGAATCTTTCTATTATTTATTTTTATGAAGAAATCTAGACCGAGCTCCTTGAATATATCTACAACTGGCTTGATGCATTCCAGGTCTGCCAAGGGCGAAGCTGAACCAACAATATCTATGTCAGCTTGCATAAATTCTCGCCAGCGAGCAGCCTGCGGTTGGTCATAGCGCCATACCTTGCCTATTTGATATCTCTTGAACGGTTTCTTAAGTTTTTTCGAAGCTACAACACGCGCCATAGGCACAGTCAGGTCGAATCTCAATCCCAGCTCGCGACCAGACTTGTCCTTGAAAGAATATATTTCTTTCTCGATATCTTTCCCGCCTTTTTTCGTGAGTAATTCGAGGTATTCGAAAGCTGGTGTTTCTAATGGCGTAAAACCATATCTTTCAAAGGTGCGCCTTATAACATCTATCAAAAACTGCAACATGATCGCTTCTTCCCCAACAAAATCTCTGGTTCCTTTTACCGGCTGTAACATAAACATCACTAACATTAGATTGAGCCAAGAAATATAAAAAGTTTATAAATTATATATTTAACTGCTGGTGAAACCCCTGATAAGAAAGATGTCAAAATCTATTTTTTATTTTTCATCTTTATCTGGACGATATCCCCAATCGTTAGCGGCTCAACTTTACGTGACTTTTTTTCCTTTTCTGGCATGGTTTTTTTTGGCTTTTCCTGCTTCTTCTGCCTTTTCTTGACCTTTTCAGGTTCGTTTATTATATGTATTCTAAGTGCGTATTGAAGTTTCTTGGCCGTTTTTTTGTCTGGCTTTGTTTTTCCAGCTATCACGCGCTCCAGATATGACCTCTTTACCATAAGCAACTTTGCGAGTATCTTAGCCTCATAGTTTCGTTTTTTCATGCCCTCTCTTATTTTTTCCGCATAGTCCGGAACAAGCTCAACCTCTTCGTATTTAACAGGCTCGTGTGTTCTTTTTTCTAGCTTTCCTCGTGGTGTCGGAATCTTCACAGGTTCGCCTAATGAAGCACAAAACTTACACACAGAAAGAATTGTGCCTTCTATTTTCACTTTATAGGTTCTTCCTGACCTTCCGCAAATCTCGCACTCTGCCATTTAAATACCCGTTCGTCTCGATATTTAACAAAAATATTGATAAAAAATACTGTGTGGTTAGTTTTTTAAAATTATGGAAATATTGACACCGACGCATTTGTTATTTAAGTAAGTCTCGAATCCTCTTACTTATGTATTTAAATTTTGTTTTTTAAAGGTTTTAGTTAGGCGCTGGGACGGAGCGAACGGGCCGGGATTCAACATGGTAGGAAAATATGATCAAAAAGCTATTGAGAAAGAAATTCAGGAATTTTGGGCAAAAAAAGAGATAGCTGAGAAAATAGTTGATTTTAATAAAAACCTTGCTGAACGTGGAAAGAAATTCTATCTCCTCGATGGCCCACCTTATGTTAATGGCATACCACATGTTGGGCATGTAAAAACAATAGTATACAAGGATATATGGGCCAGGATACGTTTTATGCAGGGCTTCGCATCTTGGTTTCAGCCTGGTTTTGACTGTGGTGGTTTGCCAATAGAGAACAAGGTAGAAAAAGAATTGGGAATAAAATCTAAGCGGGATATAGAAGAAAAGATAGGCGTAGACAAGTTCATAGAAGCATGTCAGGAATTTGCAGAGAGCAATAAACTTAGATGGATGAAACTTTACAAGCAGTTGGGTGCATGGAAAGGCTGGCTTGAACCATATATGACACATAAAAATTATTATATCGAATCTGGTTGGTGGACTGTAAAGCAGCTTTTTGAGAAAGGCCTTCTGGTGGAAGGACACAAGCCTGGTTTTTGGTGTCCGCATTGCGAAACTGTCCTGTCCGGTTATGAGGTTACTGACTCCTACAAAGACGTACAAGACCCTTCCATATATGTAAAATTTCCTGTTCTCGGTGCAAACAATGAGTTTATACTGGTATGGACAACAACGCCCTGGACATTACCTGCTAATGTAGCTATAGTTGTGCATCCAGAAAAGGAATATGTCAAGGTTAAAGTTGCTAGAAAGGACGGAAAAGACGACGAGTATCTTATACTTGCAAAAGAGCGACTCGAACCTGTTATGGAAGAATGCGGTATCGAAAAATATGAAGTTGTAAAAGAAATGATGGGAAAAGAGCTAGAAGGAGTGAGATATTTACCTGTTCTGGATGTTCCTATCCAAAAAGAGCTGGGCGATAATGCACACCGAGTTGTGCTATCAATACCTATTATGAAAAAGCGTGTTGTATCCAAGGCATATGTAAAGGATGGGACTTCAGGAGAAGAAGAGTTCGGCCATATGGTCACTATGGACACGGGTTCTGGTTGTGTCCACACTGCTCCCGGCCACGGTGATATAGACAACAAGCTGGGAAAACACTATGGACTTCCGGAACCGTCTCCTGTTGATGCCCAAGGAAGGCTGACAGAAGACGCTGGAGAATTTGCTGGGATGTTTGTCAAGGACGCTGATAAAAAAATAATAGAAAAACTGAAGGAAACGGGTGCGCTGCTACACGCAGGTGTTATAACACACTCATATCCACTATGCTGGCGGTGCAAATCACCGTTGATATATAGAATGAGCAAGCAGTGGTTCCTTAAGATAGATATGCTAAAAGATAAGATGATAAAAGAAAATGAGAAAGTAAACTGGTTGCCGAATTTCGCCAAAGAGCGATTTAGGAATCTTCTAGTAGACTCTCCAGACTGGGCAATAACAAGACAGCGATATTGGGGAATACCTCTTCCTATCTGGACGTGCGAAAAGTGTGGGAAGAAAAGAGCAATAGGCTCTTTAGAAGAATTAAAAAAATATTCACTGAAAAAGCTACCAAACAGCATGGACCTGCATAAAAACTCAGTTGACAGGGTTATACTTAGGTGCGACTGTGGCGGGCGTATGTTCAGAGAAAAAGATGTGATGGACGTCTGGTTCGATTCTGGCATATCTCCGTGGGCGTCACTTGGCTATCCGTATAAGAATGAAAAACTTTTCAAAAAACTCTGGCCTGTAGATGTGGTTGATGAATCGCAGGACCAGATAAGGGGATGGTTCTACACGCTTATGTTCTGCTCTGTTGCTACATTCGGTAAAAGACCTTACAATACTGTCTGCCTCAATGGCTGGACGCTTGATGAAAAAGGCGAAAAGATGTCCAAGTCCCTCGGAAATGTCATCTGGGCTGATAAAGCTATGGAAGCTCTTGGTGCGGATGTTTTCAGGCTTTATTTTTGTTCTGGCTTACCACCATGGAACATACAAAAGGTCAGTATAGACGAAGCGAAAAAACTTGAGAGAAATCTGAACATTCTCTGGAACATTTATCAGTTTATGAAGACATATGCTGACAAACCCTCTGACTTGGAAAAAGATTTAGAAAAATCGTTGAACGTTGAGGATGTTTGGATACTATCAAGAATAAACACGCTCATAAAAGAGCTGAGTGGACATTTTGAAAGATTCGAATTCCATCTCATAGGAAGAAAACTTATAGACTTTACAGTAAACGATTTTTCGAGAACTTATATAAAACTCGTAAGAGAAAGAATTTCAGAAAATAATACCGCAGAAGATAAAAAGACGGTAGAATTTGTTTTGTATTACGTCATGGAAAAACTGTTGAGACTTCTCTGTCCTATAACTCCTCATATAGCAGAGTATATTTACCAAGATATCTATGAAAAGGAATCTGTTCATCTCCAGAAATGGCCAGAAGCTGATGAAAGAATGATAGACGCTGGTTTGGAAGAAAAAATGATAATTGTTCTTGAAATTCTAGCAAATATGAACGCTATAAGACAGGGAAAAGGATTAAAGCTTCGTTGGCCGCTCGCTTCTGTGACAATAGACTGTGAGACAGACCTCAACGATTTAAGAGAAATCATAAAAAGACTTGGAAATGTGAAAGAAGCCAAGCTAGAAAAGATAGACAAGCCAATGAAGGTTTTTGTTGTGAATGATAAAGAAATCAAGATATATCTTGAAACTGCTATGACAGAAGACTTGGAAGAAGAGGCTGAGCTCAGAGAAATATTGAGAAAGATACAATCCATGCGAAAATCCGCTTCCTTGTCCGTGGAAGACCGTATAGATGTTCAGGTGAGTAAAAACGTAAAAGACCTCGTCAAAAAGTTTGAGGATAGAATAAAACAAAGGGCTGGTGTGAGAAAAATAACCTTTGACGCAAACAAGGGAGAATCGTTGTATTTTAAGAATAAAAAAATAATAATAAAAATAGAAAAGATTTGATATGATTTGATAAAGGTTTAATAGATTATAGAGAAGGTTTGAATATGAAAAGATTGTTAAAACTTGCTGAAAAAATCAAGAACAAAGAACTTAGAAAAAAAACTATAGAATTCTTGAAGAATCCAGAAATAACGAACAAAAAATTCAAATATCCTAGCTCAAAATTTGAAGATGCGCCAGCAGGTCCAATGGATTTTCATCACGCTTACCCCGGCGGTTTGCTAGACCACACCTATTCTGTTGTGTTGTCATGTATAAGCGTAGCCGAAAACCTTCAGAAGGTCTATCCGGACATTAAGATAAATATGGACCATCTCATAAGCGCTGCACTTCTACACGATATAATGAAAATTTTTATATTTCGTTGGAATAATGGAGTAGTTCTACAAACAGACACCTTGATGGATCATGGTATATGGGCAGCGGCCGAATTATATGCGAGGGATTTTCCAGAAGAGGTTATACATATAGTTGCCTCACACTTTGGTCCCAGCGGACCTAACCCACCACAAACAACAGAAGCGATAATTCTTCACTTTGTAGATCAGCTGGATGCAATGGTGGACGCGAATATAAATTTTATGAAGAATGAAAAGCTGAGGGTATTGTTTCTTCCGGAGGAAGAAAAAAAATCTTCAAAATGAAATAAATCTCAATTAAATAAAATTTTCAGTGATTCTATGAAAAAAGCGATAGAATTCTTGAAGGCATTGAAGCCAACAGATAATGTTATAATAGTTTCTCATAACGACGGGGATGGTATTTGCTCAGCCATATTAATGAAAAAGTTCATGAAAAAGTATGCAAAACTGGAACCAGAAAAGGTCATGTGTCAACCCATGCCTGTTGACAAGAATCTCCCCCAGAGAATAAAATCTTACCTTCCGAACAAACTTATTTTTCTCGACCTGGCAATGGACCAGCAAATGGGTGTTATCAAGGAACTTAAAAAATACGCAAAGATACTGATAATAGACCATCATCAGATAACCAGAAAACCGACTGGTGTCACATACTTTAATCCGAGAGAAAGAAACCCGAACATATATAGAAGTGCTTCTTATCTGGTATATAAACTGTGCTCAAACATAATAGACATGAGTGACTTTCTCTGGTTTGCAATAGTCGGTATAGTTTCTGACTATGACATAAAAGATTCGATGGACCTGATAGAAAAAGCCAAGAAAAAATATCCGGAATATATAAAAAAAACAGATCAAAAATCGATACGAAAGTCTTTTTTTGGAAATATATCTGACATGATCAATGCTTTCAAGGCAAAAGAAAAAGCAAGGCCAGAAAAAATAATAAAGATACTTGAGTCTATCGAAGAACCAAAAGATTTGCTGTATTCTGAAAATGCAATGGACCTCATATCTGCATATAAAGAAGTGGAAAACAAATTATCTGAGGTAAAAAAAGATATTGAAAAGAACTTAGAGGTTTTTGGTAAGATAATCTTCTACAAGCTGAGTTCTGGCCTAAATCTCAGGTCCGCTGTTTCAACAATACTCAGTGAAAAGTACTTGGATAAGCTCGTCATAGTGTGGCAAGAGAGGGGCGGGGAAATAAAATTGAGCGCACGAAACCAAGATAAAAAAATAGATGCCGCTGCTGTGTTGCAAAAAGCTGTTGGCACTGGATTTGCTGGTGGACATAAGGCAGCCGCAGGAGCGACAATTAAAAAATCTGACTGGCCAAAATTTAGGGAAAGACTAATTAAAGTAGTAAACGGTTAATCTTACACGCTTTAGCACCACAACAACTCATCTTATACATTTGAGATGAACTAATGTAACTAACACTTCTCCACCAGAACAAATGCGTGGCCTCCTTGATACGGACTTAGTTCTATCTGTTCTAATATTGTAAAACCAGCTCTCTTTAGTTTAGTTGTTTCCTGTTTATAAACGACCTCTGGTGATTTTGTCACATCTATGCTCTGGGATTTTATGGCTATCATTCCGAATCCTCCTGACTTTAGAAATTTTTCTGCGTTTCTTATAAAAATCTCCATTTCTTGGGGGTCAGCAACGTCCACGTAAATCAGATCCACTTTTTCTATCCAAAAATATTCTTCTGGCTTTCTCGCATCTGACAAGATCGGAACGATATTGCTTCTCTTTTCGGCAACTGGCATGAGTTCTCTCATCATCCTTTCAGAAATCTCAATACCATATATCAAACCATCTTTACCGATAATATCACTTATATGACTTGCTGTTGTCCCAGCACTTATACCAAGATATAGAATCAGAGAGCCTGACTTAATTGGCACATTCTTCAGTCCATTAAGAATTGCTGCGGCAAGTTTGGACCTTCTCGGGTCCCATTCCCTATATTCTGTGCCTGCGAGATTGACAAGCTTTTCTCCATAAACACGTGCACCAGGAACAAGATTTTTAGTATAAAGCTTTTTTTCTGACCTGAATATCCCATTAAAGATCTCTTTCATAACTATTACCTTTTTCTTATTTTTTCTAATTCTTTCTCCAAGTCTTCTTTTAGTTTCGGTTCGAACCTACCTGAATAGTAGTCTATCTTTGCGGCCATCATAATTTTTGAAGCGATCGTTCTCGCTATTTTTCCGGCGTCATGTTTGGGAGCGTTCTGCACTCTCTTGTCAAAAAATATAAGACCGTATTTTGGCGGTTTGACTCTCTTTTTATTTTTCAGGTGCCTAAACAAAGCCTTCTCAGCTCCAAGAAGTTGAATAGTTGACGAAGACATTCTTGCCAGTTTCTTGAGCGATCCAGCCAGTGTAAGAATTCTCGCGGCGAGAAGTGGATCTATCAACGATGATATATTTGGACAGACTTCTTTTACAGTATCCGTTATGTATTCTTCCAGCCCCTTTTTTAGTTTAAGTGCATCCAAGATTAAAGAGGTGTATTGCTTTATGATTTTAATATCTTTCTCGTTTAATGCAATACCAGACGAACTCTTAAATCCCGGCATGTGTTCTCGCAACCCATATTGAGCAACCATTTTTGTATACTTTTCATTTGGAAGTTTCAGCTCTGGATAGTGCAAACCATACCACTCCTGCAGATGTTCAAAAAATGTATTTATCTGCTTGTTTAGATCATTTAATGTAGATGAAGCACAAACAATAAGTTTGTCCTTTGTTATATATCTCTTAGATTTCTCTTTTGTTATCATCATACCTAGCTTCACCAAAAATTCGTTTAGTTCGTGCGATTTTTCAACGAATCCGAGAGAAAGTGCATATTCTCTCAATCTCTCAGAAATAAGCTCTCTGGCAAAATCATCTTCTTTTGATTCATAGCCTTTTATAGACCTAAGAAAAGATTTGGGTATTGGTCTTGTCAGAACACCCAATGCCTCTACTGGGTCTGGACTAATAAGTTGATAAAATATAAGCTCTCCTTTATCATCAAAAGCAAACCAACCGATGGCTGACTTGGTAACGTGCGCTATCATAAGGTATTTAAAAGTTTTAATCTATTAAAACCTAAGTGATAAGACGGATGAAAAGAAGTGAAAAACAGGTGTCTATATGGGAAAAATCAGAACCAAGGAGATAAAGAATGCCGCGCTCGAATTGATAGAGCGCTATCCTGGGAAATGGAAAAAAACCTTCGAAGAAAACAAAAAGATAGCTAACGAACTAAATCTTTTCACGGAAAAGAAGGCTAGAAACAAGGTTATTGGCTATCTGACGAGAAAACTAGCACGAGCTAAGAAATGATTGTTCTCTGGTTGCAATTACAAACTTAACTGAAGTTCAAAGATGTAACAAATGGTACAAAAAGAGTAAAAATCGCTGTAAACCTATCGTTATAAATCCGGTGGCTGATTGGGTGTTTCATCTTCTCGCATATTTTTTAATATCAAACCCTCTAAGTTCAAGGATTTCTCTTGTTTTTCCCGTGACCAGAACAGGCTTGTGCCTTAGGTCATCAATTGTTTTTGCGTTCACGAGAACCATAGCTATTTTTAATTCGTTGATGAATTGATCTATCTTTTCAAGAACCTTTTCTTTACTCTCTGTTGCGGGCTTTAGGAATGGTAGTGCAGCTCCACACAACGAAGCACCAAGTGCCAGAGACTTTGCCATATCAATACCACTGCGCACACCACCCGATGCTATCACTGGTAAAGATACACTTTCGCAACATTCCACGAGTGAAACCACAGTCGGTATACCCCAGCCAGCGAATGTTTTTCCCGTACTTGTATCGGATCTGAAAGATTCTACGAGTGGCCAACTTGTCCCGCCCAAACCCGAAATATCTATCGCAGATACCCCAAAACTCTCGAGTCTGATCGCGACCTCTTTTGAGACACCACACCCGGTTTCTTTGATTATAACGGGCTTGGACATTTCTTTTATCACAAACTTTATTTTTTCTATTATATCTTTGGTAACACGTAAACTTTGTCGGTCTCCTTCTGGCTGAACAAGCTCTTGTAAAATATTTAAATGGATTGCAACCGCGTCGGCATCTATCATATGTATAACGCGTGTAAGTTCTTCTTTGTCTACTTGTGCGAGCCCGATATTACCTATAAGAAATATGTCTGGTGCAACATCTCGCACCTGGTATGTTGATTCTAAGGAGGGATCTTCCAACGCAGCGCGCTGAGACCCCAGACTCATTGCTATGCCTGCCTGCTCAGCGGCCCATGCCAAGTTTTTGTTTATCTTTTCAGCTATTTTTGTTCCGCCAGTCATGGCTTCTATCAATATCGGCGCCTTGAGTTTTTTTCCGAAGAATTTTGTTGTCAGGTCAACATCATCATAAGTTATCTCTGGCAAAGCATGGTGTGGAAGAAAAACATCATCAAATCCAGACAGAGATTTGTTTGAATCAATCTCTTCTTCCAGGCATATTCTTATATGTTCTTCTTTTCTTTTCCCAGTTGACATAGCATCACCAAACTAATTCCATCTGTTGTACAAATTATTGTCTATTTTCAGAATATCAAGTATTTTTCCAATCACAAAGTTAACCATATCATTGACGGTTTTGGGTTTATTGTAAAAAGCTGGACATGCTGGTATTATGCTAATACCTATTTTTGAAAGCTTAAGCATGTTTTCAAGGTGAATCGGGGATAGTGGAGTTTCCCGTGGAACAAGTATCAATCTTCTTTTTTCTTTTATCATAACATCTGAACATCTTGCTACAAGATTGTCTGAAAAACCGTTTGCTATTGCTGCTAATGTTTTCATCGAGCACGGACACACTACCATAGCATCAACGCCAAAACTTCCAGAAGCTATTGGAGCTTCAATATCGTCGGATTCAAAAAACTTACCAAGTTCTTTCAACTTTTCTAGCTCTTCTTTGTAGTTATTGGTTTCGTGTTCCATAACCTTCTTTGCATTTTCTGTAACTATTATAAAAAGTTCGTGGTTCTTGAGCTTTTTAGCTAGTTCCAAGCCATAGATTACTCCTGATGCTCCAGTTATCGCAACAATAATCTTCATTCTATTCTTCATATAATTCAACCCCGTCCAGTCGTGTGGCTGTGGCCTATGATTCGCGTGCCAAGCACATTTTCTCCTTTCAGTGCTTTTTCTATTCTCCCGGGGATAAGACCATTTATTATAAATGTTTCGACACCAGTCTCTGCTGCTATCTTCAACATTTTTTCAACTTTTGAAAGCATTCCCCCAGTAACATCAGTACCATGAGAACCAGAAAGATATTTCCTTATTTCGTCTATGTTCTCGTTTGTTATCTCTGGTATAATTTCAGAGTCTGGATTTTTTATTGGATCGCCTCTGAAAACACCATCAACAATTCCACAGTTTATTATCTTGGTAAGATTGAACCCCTGCCTTTTTAATTCTTTAGCGAGATAATAAAATATCTCTTCTGTTGACACAATCGAACATCCTTTTTTCTTATCTAAGGAAACATCTCCATATGGGACAGGTATCATGCCATAACTGAGCAGCATTATTATTGGTTCGGTATACATATACTGGATGCGGCTGTTTTCAGATATTCCAGAACTGGATAGTTGGATAGAAATAGCGTTTTCACCCGCGTCTAAAAGTTCTCTAACTACAAGCCTGTTCAGTCTCGAAGCAGCATCCTGAACCTCGGCCATCCCTCTGTAGCTTTTTTTATTTATAATTCCTTTATTTGTTTGATACTTGTTAGCTGGAATGTGTGGAAAAGACCCACCGCCGTGACCAACGATAAGACGCAACTCCTTTACTTGTCTAGCATTGTGTATTTCATTTGCTATGCGTTTAATTACACCTGGTCTGACGGTGAATGGTTTGGCTTTGTCTGTCAACAGGCTTCCACCCAGCTTGATCATAACCAATTCTGGCTGCATAGATATCATGAGAGAAATATTTCACTATCTTTTTAAGTGTATTACTAATCGTAAATCAACGAACCGGACTCGAAAAAATTCGTTATAACTCTATAAATCCATGCTCTGCGTTGACCTTCACTTTTTGCCCTGTTTTTATTATTTCCAACGGGTTCTTCTCCAGTTTATCCATAAGTGGTATACCAGATATTATTGCTCCTACTGC
The DNA here is from genome assembly GCA_021163205.1 of Candidatus Aenigmatarchaeota archaeon. Taxonomy (GTDB): domain Archaea; phylum Aenigmatarchaeota; class Aenigmatarchaeia; order GW2011-AR5; family JAGGXF01; genus JAGGXF01. The sequence continues at coordinate 5,140 of JAGGXF010000006.1, read as the reverse complement.
GACTATTGGTTCTGATTCTATGTTTAATATGGCTTTGGGCGCTGTGCCATTTTTTTTGAGTTGATAAATTACGTAACTGCCAACAGTAGAGCCTCGCCCATTCGGGAATATGAAAATTTTATCAGCAATGCACTGTCCAAAAACATCGCTCCCCCTGTTAATGATATTTCCTGTCTTCGGATCGACATCTCCAAGAAAGCTGATGGCATGTCTAGATACAAGTGCCTCGCCCTCGGCAACCCCCTTTGATACAACACGACCTTTGATAATCATTCTGTTATCTCCTCCACATCACCAAAGTGTATTTTTTGCTTACATAATTTTTTTAGGTACAGCGCAGCCTTACCAGAATTTGTGGCGGTGCTCTTAAAGCCCATATCTTCTATTGGAGAAACAACGGGGCACGTGTCAGAAATAACTTTTCCACCGGCGTCTTTTATGATTTCAATATATCCTTGTTTATCGGCTTCCTCTTTGACCTGCCGTGATGTATAAATCCATAATTCTTTCTTAAGTTTCTTACCGTGAACTTTTTCTGCTATGTTTTTTATCTCATCGAGGGAACAGTGTGGGCAACCTATAACAACATGATCCACATCTTTCTCGTCTGTTAATTCCTTTTTCAGTTTTTCTATATCCTCTTCTTTCACCTCTATTATTTCTGGACTGTCTAGAAACCATTCTGGCGTCTGTCCCTTTACAAAAAACAAGGCAACTGCACCAGATGCTGCCATCGCAGCTCCGAGAGCTTTTAGTTGATCTTCTGTGGCTTGTTGCACAAGCTCAAACGCAGGAACACTGTTTTGAACCAGCCTACCAACGTACACACCAAGAGCACCATAATCTGAGATCGTCTTTAGCTTGGCTCTAACTCTTACCAAGAAATTTGCAACTCTGTTCTCGTCAAGGTGATAACCATAATTGGCAGTTTTTCCAATTATTGCTGCCGCGAGAGACGATGGCCCGCCTTCCCGGTTTGTCCTGGCCCCCAGAATGGAGTTGACAAAAGAAACAGCAGATGACTCTGACCATGCTATATGTTCACCAAGCTTTGGCCTTATGCCAATTAAATATGGTGTGCACGTACAAGTAATGTTTATACCCATCTTTCTGAAAATCTCTATAATTTCGTTTTGTTTTTTTGCAAAACTATTTTTCACACCAGCATCAGCCCAATTAGAAAGATCCATACCAGCAGGATTTAGATAACTATTAACAGAAACCTTTGCGCCATTATCAGAAAAGAATCTTATGAAATCTATACCAGCGTCTCCTATAGTCTTATACGAAACGCCAGCAATTTGAGCAGAGCCAACAGGTATCAACTTATCTGCTCCATATATTTTTCCAAGTGCCACGAGAAGTTCCATTGCCTTTTGCTTGGCAACGCCTTCTTCCCCATCGTAAATTCTCTCCTCTTCTTTTGTTAGGTACATTTTTATCAACAGCTTTATTTCAACTTATAATTTAGATTAGACCAAAATGATCAATTATCTAAATAGTCATCGATTTTTATTTTATTCTTTGAGGGTGTGTCAACTTTTGAGAAGCTCTCGAAATTTTTATCAAACGGTATCGTGCAATCAAGACCAAGTTTCGTTGTCTTTCTCGTTTGCGGGTCTGCTGATGGGTCGAGAGAAGAGCCATACTCGTTTCTTTTTATAACAAGATCGCTATCTGCCTGGAAACGCGTTGCAATAGCCCATTCAACATCATCAGGATTAAAGATATTTATATCGTCGTCAACAACTACAACGTGTTTTAATGATTTGTGACCTCGGAATGCTGCCTCTATTGCATTCCTACCATCATCTTTTCTTTTTTTCTTTATTGAAATGACAGCGTGTAACCACGAGCAACCCCCCGGAGTTATATAAACGTTTTTACACTCACATACTTTATTGACCTCATTAAATATTGTCGGTTCTCTTGGTACGCCCATTAGTATCTTATGTTCAAGCCCTCCGGGTAGTATCGCATGATAAATCGCATCCCGTCTGACAAATATTTTTTTAATCTTTATGATAGGCTGCTCTCTAACTATGTCGTATGTTTCTGTGAGGTCCACGAAAGGCCCTTCTTTATCTGTTTCGCCAGTTAGCTCGGCTATCATTACAAAATCTGCGCAAGGAACAACATGGCTATCTATCTCGGTTATCTTTGTCGGTTTCATCGTGTTGGCTATCTCTAATTCGCTTTGCCCAATAGCTGGAGATATTGCCGATGCCAGCAAGACATTGGGTTCCATTCCTATACATATAGAAAATTCCTTGAGCCCTCTCTCGATATATTGGTTGAGGTGTCTCGGTAATATTCTTATGACCATCCTATCTTTTCCAATAACCATCATCCTGTGGAAAGAACAGTTGATGCCGTATTCTGGGTCGTTCGCAACAACAACACCGGCAGAAACATAAGGCCCGCCATCCTTTTTAAAGTGCGTTAGAATAGGTAGTTTTGATAGATCGGTGTCGATTTCTTCATATTCTTCTTTTGTGTATGCTGGCTTTGTCGGATTATTAATAGCATCTAAAATCTTTTTCAAGATATTTTTTTCTTCTGTGTCCAAAGCCTTTGCAAGCAGCTGCCTGGTCGGACATAAATTTGCTATGACCGGATATTCTGACTTTCTCCCGTTCTTCAGGACAGGTTTGGTAAAAAGTATAGGCCTTCTCTGAACGCTTTTAATAATAGAAGCCATCTCATAATTAACAGAAACTGGTTTGTTTATCTTTACGAGGATACCATTATTATCCAGTTTTTTTATGAAATTCAACATTCAATTATCACCTACCGACCAACTCATTAACTTATCGACCTGATATGTTGTTTAAACATGTCTATACGATATTTAACCAGATATATCTATTCTGCCAGACGGACCCCATCAACACCAATATCAGTTATTATTGCATCGCCGCCAGACTTCTTTATAGCTTCTGCTATCTTTTTTTGGCTCTCTTTGCTATCTGCGAGAGCTATCATTATCCCACCGCCGCCAGCCCCGGAAAGCTTGGCACCCAGCGCACCTGCGTTACATGCAGCTTCACAGAGCCCCTCAACCAAGGGGTGGCTCACGCCAAGCTCTCTCAGGAGTGTGTGGTTTTTGTTCATCAATACTCCGAGCTCCTCTAAATTGCCATTTTTTATAAAGTCAATAGACCTCTGGGATATGTCGCCTATTTCGTCTAATATCTTTTTCTTTTCTGGATTTTCTTTTATGAGACTTCTGACACCGGCAACCAGCTCTGCAGTATTCCCTTTGATGCCGGTACTGCCGATAACAATTGGTATCTTTTGTTCAATGTCCAAGACCTTGACTTTCTCCGACTTTCTGAATGCTATGTACCCGCCGTAAACCACAGTGTTATTATCTATACCGGATGGTGTCCCACCGTGAGCTATGATGTCCCCCTGATAAGTTATATCACTGATTTCTTTTTTTTGTATGTTAAGCCTATAAAAACCGGCAACCGCTGCTGCGATAGAAGCAAAAAGGGATGAACCAGAACCCATTCCACTTGTCATTGGTATTTTTGAGTCCAATGAAAGCTCAAAAGGAACAAAACCGTGTTCATCAATAAACAAAGATATTATATATTTTATCGGAGAAAAGACACTCTCTTTGGATAACTGCCTCAAGGATTCATAGTCCTCTTTTTTTCTTGATTCATCTACGAAATACTTGAGCTTCAAAACTTCTGCTTCTGTCCACGTTTGTGTTAGATGGAGCCTATTGTCTATAACTGTTATAAATTTATCCTTGCTTTCTCTAATCTTGACAAATGACCTGATACCGACAGCAGCAGCAATCCCAAGTTTATCGTACACGACCGCGTGTTCTCCGAACAATATAACTTTAGCTGGCGCACTCGCTCTAATCATTAACACACCTTTCATAGGAATATTGCTTCATGCTTGTCTATAATAGCTTGTTAAAACATTTTATAGTTTATCAGAGAAAAAATATATCGACATGCGCCTGTGGTCTAGTTGGTTAGATTTCGTCGCTGTTTGAAACAGCGGTGAAAAACAAAGACGCTGCCTTCACACACGCAAAAATCACGTGCAAAAAAGCGTGGAAGAAACGGCAGAGATCGGCAGTTCAAAATCATTGTTTTGTCGGAAACAATGAGGAACATCTGCCCGGGCGCATCTCGCATTCCATATCCTGTGATTGTGAGCAGAGTTATAGTTAGATATCTGCACGGTATCTCTAGACCCAGTTAGTTTTATTATTCTTATACTAATTATTCTATTCTTGTCCCAACTCGCTCGCCGTTGAGAATCTTTAGAATTATTCTTGGGTCATGACCATCGCAAACAATCGTGGGTATTTTTGATCTTTGTATAACTTTTATTGCTACGGGATCAACAACACCATAGTTATTTGGACTGCCTTCTATAGCAAATTTTTCAAGCTCATCAAAAGGTATGACATCGATTTTTTTCGCGTTCTTATTCTTTTTCGGGTCTTCTTCATAAATCCCGTCAACATCTGTCAATATAATAAATAAATCTGCTCTGATTTTTTCTGCTGCCAATGCCGCGTTCGCGTCAGAGCTTCGTCCCGGTGCAATACCACCTATTGTCTGTATTTTTTCTTTTTCATTCAAGTCTTCCAGAGAAAAAACAGGCTTGCCTTTAAGCAGGAAAGAAAGCAGTCTTACATTAGAACGCATAATATCAATAAACATTTCTTCCTTTTGTTCATCTGTCAAGCCAAACGATTCTATCGCTTTCGCGTATTGCCTGGTCATTCCTCCACCGCCGATACCAATAACAAGCTGATTGTTCTGTGCAATTTCATTGATAACAGAAATGAGTTTTCTGATGTAGTCACCTCTCGGCCCTTCTGGGCCTATCGCAAGGGAACCGCCAACTTTTATCACTAGCTTCATAATGTTCAATCCGTTTTTAAAGGATAAATAATTTATTTCTCAAGAATATTTCTCAAAATTTTATTTGAAGTCTATTAATGTAATAATTATAGTTAGAATTTTTAGAAAAAAGACATGTAGCTCCAGCAAAAAATTAAAATGCGTGAAAAGAAAAAAGTCAAATTAAGAAAAATAAAAAAGGGGCTAGTTCGCCCTACTTTCTCTTTTTCTTCTTAGTTTTTTTCTTTGTCTTTTTCTTT
>JAGGXF010000033.1 GCA_021163205.1 Candidatus Aenigmatarchaeota archaeon | reverse complement strand
CATATTTTCCACCAACTTCATAACCCTTCGAATCGGTCAGTTTTCTAAAAGCTAGTTCAAATCTATCATAATTGTTCCCAAAAGCATCTCCAGAAATTATCACAACACCATTATTCAACAGTTGTTGTTTTTGCTTTTCATTTAGATTGTAGCCAAGTTTGCCTTTAATGTCTCTTTCATAATTTTCAGGTAATTCTAAAAGTGGCAAGTCGTATTCTTTATGATTATATTGCTTTTCAACATAATCATATGAAGGCGGGTTGTAACTCAAAGATGGCTCGTCTATTTTTCCGGCAGTATAACTTGCTATTTTTCCACCAATATATTTGTCAACACAGCCACTCAATAGAATTAAAAAAACGATAGAAATTATAAGAAAGGCATTAATCTTCATTAAATCACCTTAATTTATAATTATTAGTTTTGTTCGGAATCATATAAAAAACTTCGGATTTTGTTCGGTCTTCACCTAACAAACAAAAACCAGTAAATTGGATATGTTATGGCAAGTGTTATGATTAATGCCTTCAGGAAGAACCACCAGCGTGGCTTTATCAGGTTGTATCTGAAACATAACCATCTGAATGTTCGACCATTTATGAGTTCGATGCCTTTCTTTCTCGCGTATTGTCTGGCGTTTCTCGTGAATGTGCTGCTAGTTATGAATATACCTCTGCGCACGCCAGCATCCTCAAGCTTTGCGTAAAAATTTCTGAGTTCTTTGATTCCTACGGGTCGAGACCAATTTTTGCACTCGACAAAATATTTTCTCTTAAACAGCTTACCAAAAAGCAACCCTCTTTCAGCCTTGATATCAATCTGGTGTTGTCCTGTGTATTTTCCCCGTGTCCACTCTGTGCGATAGCCTTTCTTTCTCAAAACCTTTTCGCACGTTGCCTCGAATTCTTTCGGTGTCAGGTCAAAGGGATTTTTCCTGCTAAGTGTATATAAGATAGATGCCGCGAGTGTGAAAAAACAATACACTATGTGGCGTAGCATAGTAATTTATTCTCGGATAAGATAAAAATAGTTATGATGTGGAGTGAAAAAATAAAAAAATTTCTTAAGCCGAACTGGAGAAAGTTCTTTTCTACCATAGTTTTGTTTGTATTTTTTTCATCTTTCATAACTAATCTTAGCGCTGTTCGTGCCCTTTTTTTGCTAGGGCTGACCTATATATATTCCTGCAGACTCGACAAAAAGCTGCAAAATAAAGAGTTGCGTTCGCCTATGGCCATAATCATTGACCTGCTCGTATTCTTTGTAATCGTTTTTCTTGGCATTGCTGCAACAGAAAAAATCTTCGTTTCGCTACTAGCAAAATAATTTATCCTTACGCGACAAATCATAATTATGATAGAAAGAGTGACACTCAAAACAAAACCAGACGAAATAATAAACATAACAGATTATGTGCAAAACGCCGTAGAGAAATCGGGAAAAAAAGACGGACTCGCTGTGGTTTTTGTCGCTCACTCGACTTGTGCCATAACAACAATAGAGCACGAACCCGGCTTGCTGAAGGACATGCCAAACGCACTTAATAAAATAGCGCCCAAATCAGCTGACTATGAACATAACAAAACATGGGGTGATGGTAACGGATATAGTCATATTCGGGCATCATTAATAGGGCCGAGCCTTGCTATACCATTTGAGGGCGGTCGTCTGTGTCTGGGTCAGTGGCAACAAATCGTGTTGATGGAGCTAGACGCAAGACCAAGAGAAAGAGAAATCATAATAAAGATAAGCAGTTAGAAATGTAGCTAAAAACTTTATATTTTAAAAAGACAATAATAGCATATGGATACTGTAAGTGCTTTTGGAATTCTGATGCTTTTCAGTGCGACTGTGGTCATAGGTTATATCGGATCTCTGATTTTTGAAAAAACCAAGATACCTGACGCTGTATGGCTTTTGCTATTCGGCGTTCTCATTGGGCCTTTTCTGGGCGTGGTAAGTAGGGAGAGTTTTATCGCATTTTCTCCGCTGTTGTCTGCCATAGCAATTGTGATAATACTTTTTGATGCGGGCCTCAATATGAACTTTTATCAGGTTGTCAAGGAATTTCCAAGAAGTATCCTTCTCGCTTTACTAGGAATAGGTTTTTCAATGCTTTGTGTGGGTTTACTCGCCAGGGCTTTCTTTGGTTTTGATCTATTAGAGGGTATTCTGCTTGGTGCTATTGTTGGTGGTATAAGCAGCCCTGTTGTAATATCGATAACCAAAGGCTTGCAAATCAAGGATTCTGTGAAAACGCTCCTTAATCTAGAATCTGTTTTCACAGACCCTCTTTGTATTATTGTATCCATAGTAATCATAGAAACCATAATATCAAACATCTCTGGCACTGTCATAGTCCATAACATATTCAGTGCTTTTTCCATAGGAGCAGTCATAGGCATAATATCAGGCTTTGTTTGGCTTTTTGTGCTTGACACGCTCAAACAAAGGCAATTTGACTACATGCTCACCCTTGCTGTTCTGTTCATGCTCTATGTGTTCGCGGAAACCATTGGTGGCAGCGGAGCAATCGTTGCTTTGTTTTTTGGTTTGGTGCTTGGTAATGCGAAGATATTTTCAAACATGCTAAAACTTGGTAAAGAACTGAAGCTTGATTATCTGATGAAAAGGTTCCAAAGCGAATTATCGTTCTTCGTACGGTCTTTTTTCTTTGTTTTTCTCGGTGTAATTGTAACAATAAATCACGGTCTCATCACCTACTCTATTGTGATTGCTGCTACATTAGTCATTGTACGATTTTTAGTAGTTCAGATAAGTACAACGGGCATGCATATCAACCCACTGGAGATGAACACAATGCGCATAATGTCACCGAGAGGTCTGGCCGCAGCTGTGTTGGCACAGCTACCAATAGTATATGGTCTGCCACACGCTGAAATATTTCCTGACGTGGTTTTCATTGTGATACTGACAACAATAATATACACCACATTTGCAGTAAAGCTATCTTTTAAGAACGAAGAAAGGGAAAGAAAAAGAGTAGAAAAAAACGCAGGAGACGAGGTATCAGAAAAAATAGACAAAATCCTGGCTGCCGAAGAGAGGAAGTGATTTTTTCCCGAACCGGGGCAAAGCTTTTTATTATTTCTGAATAAAGATAGACTATGTTTACAATACGCATTCATGGCAAATCTGGCCAAGAATGCCACAGGGTTGTAAAAATTATAGGAAGAGCTGCTTTCTTATCAGGATATTATGTTCAAGACTCGGTGGTTTATGAACCAGAACACATTGAATCGCAGGTAGATGGTTTTGTGAGAATAGATAATAAACCAATTGTAGAAAGAGGCTTTATAACCAACCCAGATTTCGTATTGGTACTTGACGACGACCTTGATTATAAAAATACCCTGAAAGATTGTAAAGACTCAACCCTCATAATAAATACAAGAATGGCCAAGGATAAGCTCAAAAGATTTGTTAAGAATGTTTTTACTTTAGATGCCGATACACTATCAAAAGAAATTTCTGGTAAATATTTACCAAGCATCTTGCTTCTGGGCGCATTTGTCAAAAAATTCAACAAACTTTCGCTGAAATTAATGGAAAAAGCAATTGATATAGAAATAGACGACAGGAAAAAAGAAAACAAAGAAGCCTTACACGAAGGCTACAAAAAGTTGAAATAATTAATTATGTGGTTACAATGAAAGAGATAGAAAAAATGGGCTATCTTGATGGGAAAGGTATTCCTTTTTCCAGGGCAGATGAGAAAAGCGATAAAAAAGCAACAAGAGAAAAAAAGCTAAAAATAAACAAAAGGGCTTGCACTAAATGTATGATTTGCTATGCGCTTTGTCCAGAAGGAGCCATACAAATAAAAGGCGGTTATCCTGATATAGATTATAAAAAATGTAATGCCTGTTTTATTTGTTTAAGAGAATGTCCAGACGCAGCAATAGAAGAGATTAGTGATTAGTATGATAAAGGGGGATCTTCTGAGTGGAAGTGAAGCTGCTGTGTTAGCTGCACAACTATCATCTGTTCGATGCACGCCAATGTATCCGATGATACCACAAGACGATATAGTTAAAAAACTATCAGATTTATACTCAAGCCAGTCGGAGGGTAAAAAAACAATTGAATTTTTTACTCTAGAATCGCCTGTCGCTGCACTTAGTGCATCTATAGCTTCTGAAGCAACAGGAACAAGAACATTTACGGTGTCAACAGGGCCTGGTTTAGAATCCATGAAGGAGCTCATGTACGTAGCATCTGGAATGCGCCTTCCGCTCGTTATGGTAAACGTTTCCCGCTCGCTTTCTCCAACAAATATCTGGAATGAGCATACTGACATATTGTCCTGCAGAGATACCGGATGGTTAATATTCATAACATCTAACAATCAGGAGCTTCTTGATACAATAATACAAGCATATAAGATAGCAGAAAATAAGAAAGTTTTGTTACCTGTCCTTGTGAATATGGATGCATTCCTCCAGAGCCATACGAGAGAAAATGTGTTTGTTCCATCCGAGAGGTCAATAAACAAATTTCTTCCAGAATTAAACCTTCCTGTGGGACTAAACACATCAAAACCGGTTTCTCTCAATCCTCCTGTAAAAGAAGAGTATATGGAATTCAAGGCACAACAACACATCGCCATGAAAAATGCTGAAAAAATAATAAGAAATGTCGATGACACATGGAATAAAAAATTCCATAGAAAGTATGGGCTCGTAGAAAGATTCCACATGGAAGATGCTAAATATGTCATTGTTGTGGCTGGTTCGGCAGCTGAGATAGCAAAGACTGCTGTACAAGAGCTTCGAACACAGAACGAAAAAGTTGGCTTGTTACGACCTCGCGTTATAAGACCTTGGCCAAAAAATGACATAAGAGAAGCATTGAAAAACGTTAAAAAAGTCGCTGTTGTCGACCAAGATATAATGCCCGGCACCGGTGGAATACTCTATCAAGAAATAAAAGCCTCTATATCGTCTGAAATATTCTGTAGCAACTTCATAGCCGGTCTTGGCGGGAAAAAAATATTAAAAGAGGACTTTTTGAATATTTACGAAAGACTGAAAAAATCTGAAAAAGAGGAAGAGGTTTGGCTATGACAGTTAACGAACCAATAGAATCTTTAAATGACCTACCGAAAAAAGATTTCCTTCTAGGCAGAGCTGAGGCGTGCCGAGGCTGTGGAGCATTGATAGGCCTGAAACTTGCATTGAAAATTATGGAAAAAAATACTATTGTTGTTAGCTCATTTGGATGTATGACACTACTAGCAACCTATCCTCAAACGGTATTAAAGGTTCCATTCATTCATGTTCCTTCGAATCCTGTTGCTGCTGCTTCTGGCATATACCACTCGCTTAGGTCAGCCGGGAAAGAAGACATCAATGTTCTTTGCTATATAGGCGATGGGGCAACATACGATTCTGGTCTGCAGTCTTTGTCAGCAGCAGCTGTAAGAAAAGATAATTTAATGTACATATGCTATAACAATCAAAGCTATACTGGGTCTTACACCAGCTCAGCAACACCGTATGGAGCAAAAACCGCAACATCTCCGAAAGGCTATCAATATTTCAGAAAATCCTTAGCAAAAATTATGGCTTCTCATAATTTACATTATGTAGCCACAGCTAGTGTTGCATACCCAATAGATTTTGTCAGAAAATTGCAGAAGGCATTGTCTTTTCCGGGTGTTAAGTTCATAGATTTATTAACGCCATGCCCTGTTGGTTGGGGTTTCGACCCTTCGAACACCATAGAAGTTGCCCGTATGGCTGTGCAAACAGGTGCCTGGCCGCTTTACGAGATAGAAAATAAGAAATTCTCGCTAACGGTTGCTCCCACAAGACTAGAACCAGTGGAAAGATATTTTATTATGCAAAAAAGATTTTCCAGTTTGAATAAGAACGAGAAAGAACGCATTCAGGAGCACATTGAAAAAGAGTGGAAATGCCTTCTTCGGAAGAAATACTGGGAAGTTTCAGAATATTGAGTATAGCGACGATTAAAATAATCTAAATATATGCGCTCTGCTTTACACAAACAGACTGTGAAAGTCTTGACAGCATTATTAAACTGAATTAAAGAATTAAATCAAAACGATATCTAACATATTCTAACTTTTCTCCTGTTCACGTTTTATTTCATTTACATATTGATGGGCAAGTCTTGTCGGCTCTGGTAACTTATATCCTGCTAGACAATTTTTCGTTATTTTAACAGAACTTCTCAATGAAAGCATGTGACCTGGGGATATGAAAATAGGGTTACATCCAGACCTGGAGAAAAAAACATACCCTATTTTTTCATCATCCATGATTATATAATTTCCTTTTTGCTCTCCACACAATAAACTTTTTGCCACGCCAATAGTAGGTTTTTTCAATAATACACCAATATGGCTTGCCAACCCGATTCGACGTGGATGAAGAATCCCGTTCGCATCTATCATCAAAACATCTGGCTCACTTCTTAATTTTTTATAGGCTTTTAATATGGCTGGTCCTTCCCTAAAGCTTAAAAAACCCGGAATATATGGAAAAGATGCTTTCGTTTTGACGTGAACCTTTTCAATAGGTTCTAACGTTTTGTATTCCAGAACCACGATGCCAGATATAATACTATTTTTATCGGGAAATGCCTGGTCGACACCAGCAATATATTCTATCTTGTCTATGTCTAAATTATCTGTTGTTATCACCTTTTCTGCCAGCTCTTTTTGTTTTTTAATGAGCTTATTAAAATTTATTTTACTCACCTTACTGAATTCATATAACTACTAAAGAGTTTTTAGGCGCCATAACTTATTATTACAACTCCATCTTTTCGAGAACACCCAAAATCTTTTTTTTCGCCTTTTCGTAGTCGTCCATAAGTTTACTTATCATCCTTTCAAGCCGCTTTTCTTGTCCAGGAAGATAATACCAGGTTGCGTATTCACCTAATTTTGCTCCTTTGATAACTTTTCTTTTAATGTTAATGCCACGCTGTTTAGCAATATGGTAAAAATCATTATGCTTCTTTATGTGTTTCTTGATCAGTGCTACTGGCATCGGACCGTTTTTCATCAGAATGTCCCTAAATTTCATCAAAGCTCCCTCACCGGGCTTTCGACCTTTTGAAATCCAGCTATAGACAGCCGAGTAGCTGATACCCAGTACCTGAGCTATGTCTTTTATAGACATCCCCTGCTCATGCAAATCCAGCGCCCTCTGATAATTTTGTGTATAAAACTCCTTGCCCCTACGCATCGAAACACCAGACTAGACTGAACCAGTATACAAACTAAACTAAGATATGCAAACACAGATGTAAACATATTGTATAAATATATAGTATTGGCTCAGAAGCTACCCATGCGGTCATCGTTGCCTCCCACTGGGACGTTTCTTCATCGCCGTTTAATAATAAGAACGCCAAGAATTAAAAACTAAGAAAAGACGTTACGCTTCCTGTAATGTCGAGGTATCGCCTATGGGCTGACCGAGCTCTCTTGCCTTTAATATTCTCCTAACAATCTTTCCACTTCTCGTTTTTGGCAATGACTTTACAAACTCTATCTCTCTTGGGTAGGCATGGCCTGCAAGGTGTTTTTTTACAAAAATCTTGAGCTCGTCGGCGAGCTTAGCTGATGGTTTGTATCCCTTTGCAAGCTTTACAAATGCTTTGATAATTTCACCTCTTATCTTATCTGGTTTTCCTATAACGCCTGCCTCTATCACAGCAGGATGTTCTACTAAAGCTGACTCAACCTCAAACGGACCGACACGCTCGCCAGATGTTTTTATAACGTCGTCATCTCGAGCGACAAACCAAAAATATCCGTCCTCGTCAACATAAGCACGGTCGCCACTAATGTACCAGCCCTTCTCAAAATAGCTGTTGTACTTTTTCTTGTTTTTCCATATTGCTCTCATCATAGAAGGCCATGGCGGCTTAATCGCAAGCCTTCCCTCTTTATTCGGGCCAAGTTTTTTTCCCTTCTCATCTATGATTGCTGCTTTAATGCCTGGGACAGGCTTCCCCATAGAACCAAGTCTGATATCCATACACGGATAATTTGCTATCATTATCCCTCCCGCTTCTGTCTGCCACCAGTTATCATGGAAAGGCACACCAAAGACCTTCATAGACCACCTGATTGGCTCTGGATTTAGTGGTTCGCCAACGCTCGCCATATGTCTCAGACTACTCAAGTCATACTTCTTTGCTATATCTGCACCAGCAGCCATGAGCATCCTAACAGCAGTGGGAGCACTGTACCATACACTAACATGATACTTCTCGATTATCGAATACCATTTATCAGGATTGAACCGCCCTGAGTAAACAACCGTGGATGCTCCGTTTGACCAGGAACCAAGAATACCATAAGCAACACCCGTAACCCATCCCGGGTCAGCTGTACACCAATAGACATCTTTCTCATGTATGTCCAGAACAAGCTTGGCAGTAATATGCTCCTGAAGTATCGCGAGATGAGCGTGCATCACACCTTTTGGCTTTCCTGTTGTTCCGGATGTATATAACATAAACGCATAATCTTCTGGGTCCATTTTTCTTATCTTAAAATTCTCAGATGCCTTTCCCATTTCCTTCTGATAACTTATCTCTCCTTTCTTTTTCGGTTTGTCTTCGTCAATCACAATTATATGCTCCAAATCTGGCAGCTGTCTTTTAACCTTATATATCCTGTTCTTGAGCTCGCTGTTAGTCACGACAATTCTTGCCTCACTGTCTCCAAGCCTGTCTTTTATGCCTGAAGGACCAAAAGCAGAGAACATGGTTCCGGCAACAGCACCTGTCTTGAGAATACCAAGAAAGCTTATGTACAGCTCAGGTACCCTTGGTAAAAACAGGAAAACGTGTTCTGCTTTTTTTACTCCCAAGCCTTTCAATACATTTGCAAACTTATTAGACTCATTTGCCAACTCCATAAAGCTGAACTCTTTCTTGTCATCATCACTTTCCCAATAGAGAGCAACCTTGTTTTTTCGCCAAGTTTTCAGATGCCTATCAACAGCATTATATGCAGCGTTAATTTTACCACCTTTAAACCACTCTAATTCCTTTTTTGCATCTTTCCAGCTGAACTTTTTTACCATTTTTTCATAATTCTTCATATTCGGCTCAATCTTGAACATTTTTTTCGTTTTTTTGATGACCTCAACTTTCATCGTCATTTTTTTCACCTCGTTTGACAAAACCAAGTTTAGACTGTTTAATTTGTATAAATAAATTAGGTGCAGAAGTCATATTTATAGTTTGGCTGCTCAGATAGTCCTCGCCTTGTTATTATTTCTACGGAAAAAGAAAGCTGTTTTTGTAGTACCAAAAATATTTTCTCTCAATATTCGCGTGTAGCAAAGAATAATCACAATGGAGAATAGCCAAGAATCCAAGGCATTAAGAGTTTTTCTTAATTCCTATTGCCTGCCCACCACATCTATTGGAAAGGGTTGGGAAGTGCAGAGTTAACTATTTATAGGGGAGGGAAATAATTATTTTAAGGTGATATAATGAGTAAAGGTATTACTCCGGTAATAGCTATTGTTTTACTTCTAATGATAACTATTGCATTGATAGGCTTTGCTTATGTCTGGTTCCAACATACCGCAACAGATCTCACTAGCAATATAGGAAGACAAGTTAATCGGACCACAACACAAATGGGAGAATCAATAACCATAACATCTTTTGATACGGACAATCGCGTAGTTTATGTTAAAAATATCGGTTCGTCCAGTATCATTCTAAGCAAGACTGACGTCTATGTAGGAGGAAAACTAATCCCAAACTCTTGTGGAGATGGTGTGGCTGCGCCCGGAAAAACCTTTAATTGCACTTTGCCAGAAAGTATAGAAAGTGGTGATAGTGTTAAGATAGTGACTGGCGGCGGATCATTTGATGAAACAAGCTACCCTTAGTTTTGTTATCTATGCCATGAAAAGATGAGGTGATCCAATGAATCTTGGAGCAATTGGAGTTATAGCAATTGTTCTCTCGCTTCTTTCAATCCCTTTTGTTACCGAACACGTAACGATTTCTGCTGTTGACGATTATAAATATGGCCTAGCGCCTGTACTAAATGAATCGACAGAAAACTTTGATGCGGGCGATGCCAAAAGATATCCAGGCACGACTGGAAAAACATTTGGTCCAAAGAGATTCGAATATAAAACAGAAACTGCTTT
>JAGGXF010000008.1 GCA_021163205.1 Candidatus Aenigmatarchaeota archaeon | reverse complement strand
CTATTAGATGGTGTGATGATTTAGGGTATGATCCTGAAGAGTGTATTCGCTTAGCTATTGACTGTCAAAAGAAATTGAGTGAGGAATTAGAAAAAGAAGGAAAAGTATAGCTTGTAGATGCCAAGTTTCTCGCTTATACTCGAATCCTTCGGGAAATATTTGTGGCGGCATCATTAAGAGGCAGACTCGCAATTGAGTTTAACATATGTGATTAAGAGAATTTTTCACCGAAGGTGAAAAATTGGACGAAGGGAGTGTAGCAACCGAAGCCCGAACGCAGCGTAGGTACAGTATGACGCAGGCATTTTGGGCGTTAATCATCGAGACCAAATCGATCTTTTTTTACAGCTTCTTCATCGAAAGGTTCAAGAAATAGTGTTTCCTCAATAGCTTTTATTTCATGATATACAAATGGATTTATCTTTATAATTTTCGGAGCTTCAATAATAACTTTTTCAGTTTTACCTGATTTCAAATCTTTCAGATAATACTCAACTTTACCTTTTAGAATTATATTGATTTCTGGATTTTTTGAAGCGACTAAACCTTTATGATAATGTTCTCCAGCAACACAACCTTTTTTTAGGATTAAACAAATCCATTTGTCTCCACTTGCTGAATAACGATAAACAATCTTTTCAGGTTTATCTTTCCATTTTTCTAATTCTTCAATTTGGTACATAATGACTAGATATTATTGAAATAAATAAATTTTTCGATAGCCCAAAAATGCCGAGTAATATTTCACTTAACGTTCTGCGGATAAAAGAAGTTGCCGAAGGCAAATTTGAGCGAAGCGTAGCGAAGTCTTTTATCCACTGTTAGATGACATTTCATCGTTATCGTTTCCTTTTTATTCCACCAGCATCTTTATTTTATCCCATCGCTCTTGGCAGTCTTTAATCATTTGAGGTTTTATGCTCATACCTTGGTATCCATCTTTCCATGTTGGCATATATTTATCATCTATTGTTACTTCACCTTTCTCGACTTTGCTTGTTAATACCTTTTCAATTAACTTTTCCCAATCCTTAACTGTAAGAATATAAAAATCGGGCCTTTCATTTTCTTTCTTATTTTCAAAATCTACAAAAACAAGAATAATGTCCTCACCATATATTCCTTTAACCCCTGGCCATTCCCTTCCTTGCTTGCCTTTGACTTGGATTCTTAACATACTTTTTTCAGTTTCAACTAAGAGGTCTGTACGTTTTCGTGGTCCCAAAGTCAATTGAGCATAGATATTTCTTCTACAAAGTTCGCTAGCCACCGCAAATTCTGCGGCCAGTCCTAATATATCTTTAGCTATTTTCATTTCTTCACCCAAAAATGTCATTTAACATGCTCATATCATAACTTTAGTTGTGATATGAGTATGCGTGGTGTGTGTTATCACAACTATAATCGAAATCAGTATTCTTCCTCAAACGCCCATTTCCTGAGCTTCTCTTCTGATTCCTCTTCGTCTGGCACGTCCTCAACGAACTCAATATCGGTTTTCGGCTCCTCTTCACTTTTTTCTGTTGTTTCTTCTGCTTCTTCTTTTGGCACTGTTGCAATCGACAGCTTTTCTGCCATATCACGAAGGTCGGCCTCTGTTGCCTCTTTCTTGTTGTAGCCTATAACCACCTTGTCGTCCTTGTATCTTGGAATCACATGAAAATACATGTGCTTGACGAGTTGACCAGCGGCCTGTTCGTTGTTCTGAATTATATTCACACCTTCTGCGTCGAGTTTCTCCTTCAGGCGCGCCGCTATAATCTTGCATGTTATTATAGCATCCTCAAGATATGTGTTGTCTGCGTCATATATAGTCTCAAAATGCTTCTTGGGTATGACCAAACAATGGCCAGGATTAGCAGGATTTATGTCAAGTATCACGAGCGTAAACTCTGTTTCATAAACCTTATGAGAAGGTATAGTACCTTCAACTATCTTGCAAAACACGCAGTCGGGCATCTTATCACCTTAGAAAACATTTCCCGGAAAAATATTAAAAGCGAATTTAGCGGATGTCTGCTGATGAGAAAGGAATTTCGTGCACTCTTCATCTTGCACCCGCGGTGGTAGTTTAGTTACTCCAGCAAATCCTTCACAGCAGAGCGTATGCCTGTTAAGAAATCAGTAAAGCGGCTGATTGGCTTTTCTCTTGTCTTTGTACGGTCGAAAATGTAGCGAACAAGGTCGTACTCGAGGGTGTCCATAGACCATATCGGACAAAGGTCTACATCGACAACAGCTCTGCGACCATTATCAACAAGCGTTACTAACGCGAAGCTAGACTTAATGGCACGCGCTGCGTCTATTGCAAGCTCCTTAATGGAAGGCTTTATTTTGATTCGTTTCTTCTCACCCTTCCCGTGAAATATGTCCTGCTTCTCTTTCGGTATCCGTTTTACAGCACCCACTACTGTATTTCCGATTACAAAAGCCTGAATATAATCTGAGTCAAAGAACTCTTCCATGCATATCGGCTCATTAAACGATTGGAGAGTGTCTAGCATAGCTTTGAACTCTTTTTCGGAATTTGCGAGCATTGCTCCGCGCTCTTTCTTGGAGAGTTTGAGAGATAGGGGAAAAGATATGTCACCTTTCTTAAGCAGTCGCACAGCACTCTCCCTACTATCCACAACATACATCTTCGGTATTGGCAATCCTTCCCTTTGCAATATGTTTAACATCAACAACCTATCAGACCATATAAGAAAGGACTGTGGCTTCATTGGGGAATAGATGTCAAGAGAATTGAGAAGAAAATAGCCGAACATTGCACGCTCTTTGGGTATCCTCGGTAGAAGCGCATCGAACCTGGATAAATCAGAGTTCTTGAACGTTATCCTAAGCTCATTTGTCTGTATAAAAGATATGTGTGAATAGGACGCATATAAAACAGAATCAAAAATGTTCTTGGCTGTCTTGAGCAATTTGATATCCATGCTCTTTTTGTCAGCAGGACCGACAATACACAATTTCATTGACCACACCTATTGATAAGAATTCGATAATCTCATATTAAAAGATTTCT
>JAGGXF010000023.1 GCA_021163205.1 Candidatus Aenigmatarchaeota archaeon | reverse complement strand
TTCGCGCCTTTCTGTAGTGGCTCGCCTGCACTGGCATAAGAACCTTCAAAAGCTATCTGTCTTTTGAGTTCCGCGGAAGCAAACGGACAAAAAGGCTCCAGAAGTATTCCCAACGTGCGCACAAGACCAGCCGAATTGTAGAGAACATCATTCAGTTTGATTTTATCTTCTTCTTTCTCAGACTTAACTAGTTCCCATGGTTTGTTTTTCTGAAAATACTGGTTGCCCAACGCTGAGATTGCAAGGATTTTTTCAAGCGCGCGCTTTAGTTTTATCTCTTTCATTAGCGATATGACATCGCTTGTGAGCTTTTTGACTTCGTCCCAGAGTCCCTTATCTGGCTCGCCTTTCGGCACCACTCCATCAAACTTGGTTTTTATAAAAGACAACGTGCGATATATGAAGTTCCCAAGATTGCCAACAAGCTCGTTGTTGATGCGCTCTTGAAACTCTTTAAGAGAAAAATTGCCGTCTTCTGTTGAATATGGGGTTGTCAGCGTGATGTAGAATCTTAGGTGGTCTGCACCGAAGTATTTTATACCGTCCTCTATGCTTATATACCATTTCCTACTCTTTGAGAACTTCTTGCCTTCCAACTTCAGAAAGCCACGCACGGGGATAGCTGTTGGTAAGACATGCCATGCCTTGCTGAGCATCGCGGGCCAAAAGAGATAATGATGGTATACAATATCTTTGCCTATGAAGTGTATCATTGTTTTGTATTCCTTCCATGTATCCGGCTTCAACTTCTTGAGAGACGATAAATAACCTATCGGTGCATCAAACCAAACATATAGCACCTTATTTTTCTCTCCCGGGATTGGAACGCCCCATGTCATATCTCTTGTAATGTCCCAATCCTTTAAGTCATCCAACCAGTTGAGCACATAGTTTTTTACCTCTTCTTGCAGGTTTTCGTTGTTCTTCAGGTAGTCTGCTAAAAAATCCTTGAACTTTGTCAACTGAAAAAAGTAATGCTCTGACTTTTTGAGTATCGGCACGGTGCCGCATATCGCACAGCGTGGGTCTTTGACATCTTTTTGGTCGTATGTTCTGCCGCATTGTTCACAGCTGTCGCTATACTGATCCTCTGCACCGCAATATGGACAGGTACCCTTCACAAACCTGTCTGGTAGAAAACGTTTGCAGTTGGGACAGTAAAAATGTTCTGTCTCTTTTTTGTAAATATAGCCAGCTTCCTTGAGAGTTGTAAAAAACTCCTGACTAAGCGCAATGTTCTCTGGTGAATGTGTTGTATAAAATATATCGAACTTGACCCCAAGCTCGCTCAGCACACGCTCGTGCTCATCATGCCAATATTTAACATAATCTTCAGGGCTTTTCCCAGCCTGCTCTGCACCAAACAGTATGGGTGTGCCGTGAGCATCAGCAGCACAGACATAGATAGCATCGTAACCAAGCGAGCGAAGAAATCTTGTATATATATCTGCCGGCACATAGGTCGACCTGATGTGACCAAGATGCAACTCTCCGTTTGCGTACGGCAGGGCAGCTGTCACAAGTATCTTCTCATTTTTTTCAGCGACTTTATCTATATTGAACTCAACCACCTCTAGTCATTGAAATATTAAGAAATAGTAAATAAAAAACTTTTTAATCCTTAACAAGAAACTTGTCAATGTTCTTTTTTGCATTTTTTCTGCGCTTTTGGTGCTCTTTCAGAAATGCGATTACATACTTGGCCAGCCGCTGCTTGCACTCACCACACGTCACCCTACCTGCCTTACAATCTTCCCGCATTTGTTTTATTTTTTCATCGCTCGGCTCAAAAATGTAATACATATACTGGTAAACCGTACATATGTTTGGGTTTCCACCCTTTTCTCGCTGCTCCTTAAGAGAGCCACGGCCTCCTGTAAATGCTCCCATGACTTTTTTCTCAGCCACGTCCAACGAATCTGTCGTAAATATAGCGGTGTTAGGCTTCGAAGCGCTCATCTTGCTTCCTGGTCCTTGCAACCCGGGTAGGAACATGCTGTGTATCTGTGCGGGCTTGTAGTAACCAAGTCGTTCAGCAACATCTCTCGAGATTCTCCAGTATGGGTCTTGGTCGATCGCCGCAGGTATCAGTACTGGTACCTTCTTTCCAGCCAGTTCACTTGGTAAAAAGCACGGAGCCGCCTGCATCGAAGGAAAGAATGCCATACCTATATTCGTGCTGTTATTAAAACCGAAAACCGCCTTGGCTGTCGAGAACGTTGTCAGCTTTGCGACACGCACAGCTATCTTATAGAGCGTCTTTGCGTAGCTGGTATCAAAAAATATCTTTGTCTTCTTTGGGTCGAAACCAACAGCGATAATATCCAAGACATTTTCTTGTGCAAACTTCTGCGTGTCGTCCAGCGAGAGCTGCCTGTTCATTAAAAACTTTTCATCGTCCGTAAGCTGGAAATACAGCTCAGCATCAAACTTGTCCTGAAGCCATTTAGTAAATATCCACGGCACGAGATGACCGATATGAGTGTGGCCAGAAGGGCCACGTCCAGTATACAGAACAAAACTCTCACCACTATCATATTTGCTCAGAAGCCAGTCAAGGTCACGATGTGAAAAAAACAATTTTCGCCTTAGCATTAGATGAAGCTCGCCTGTGTGTTTTTTTATTTCATCTATAAGTTTGTCTGTAAGTGGCGCTGTGCCGAACTGCTTTATAAGCTTTTTATAGTCTATCTCACCTTCAACTGTCCATGGCGTAACCTTCATCTCCACCATAATTATCACGATATCCAGCTCTATGGCTTGTTTTGTATAGTTATTTTTTGTTATGTTAAATATAAATAAAATTTACCCTGTTATGGTGTCTTGTATCTTACTATCAAGCTTTCTCATTTCATCTTTTCTGCATCGTGTCTAATCATTTAACAAAATCTACGCACATCTATTTCTTTCTTCCGTATATGAACCAGTACTGCGTGAAATATTTTTTATATCCCTCAACATGGACATCGTAGCCGAGCTCTCTGAAAAGCGCCTTTATGGACTCTTCTGTTCTGAGAAAATGTGGTGGTGGAATACCGAAGGAGTATCCAAAACTCAAAAAACAGAATCTGCCACCTTTTTTCAACAGATTCATCAAACGCTTGATAATTCTCCTTGGATTGGCAAAATGTTCTAATACAGAAACAGATACCAACGCATCGAATGTTTCTGGTTCGAAGGGCGATAATACATCCTCTTTTATGAGAACAACGTTTCTCATATTTTCCTTTTCTATCTTTTTCTTCACCTTCTTGAGCTGTGACTCGGATATGTCTGTAGCCACAACAATACCTCTGCTGCCAACGCGCCTACTTATGGCTATCGTAGATAGTCCTGTACCTGAACCGAAGTCAAGAACGGCTTGGCCTTCCCTAACCCCCGCATATTTTAACACTTTCTTCAGCTCATCTTCTCCGTACCATATAGGGAAGAACCTGTCCCAGAACCAGGAAAACTTGTCAAAGAATCTCGCCGTGAAACTCTTGTCTACCTGGAACCTTATCAGAAAGTAGAAAGGTATACTCAACAGAACCAGCGTAGCACCCTTAATAAAAATGCTGAGCTCTGTTTCCATGATAAGAATAATTATGAAAAGTGATAACAAAGCTATGAAAAACTCTGCAAGTGGTAGTTTGAAATATCTTTTTCTCTTTGCGTCTTTTCTTCGCAAAACCAGGAGTGATGCAATAACCAAAAGATAGACAAAAAGCGAAACTGGTATAAGCACCCGCAAGAACAGCTCGTAACCACCTGTTACAATGCTTGAGAATATTATGACCGACGTTACGAAAAACTGGAACAGCAGGGCTTTGTTGGGAACGCCTGCACTGTTTGTATCAGCGAAAAAATCAGGGAGCATATTTTCTTTTGACATGGCATACGGCAGTCTGGGTGAAGCCGTAATCCAACTATTCAGACATCCGAGAATTACTATGATAGCACCGACAGAGATTATAAAGCCTGCGCCATGGATATAAAACCCTGCAAGGTAAGCCAGTGGCGCATCAGCATTAACAAAACCAGTTAGCCCCCCCGGAATCAGATAAACAGAACCGAGTGCGGTCAGCGTAACAAGAAAATAAAGTATGGCTACAGCAACTGTCCCGAGTACAACACCTTTTGGTATAACTTTTCTGGGATTTTTGGTTTCTTCCGCAAGAAACGTAACATCCTGCCAACCGATATAAGGTTCTATGAGTATAGCAGCTGCCATAAGCATGTATTCCCAACTAAGCGGCTCGAAGGTCATTGTAGAGAAGTCGACAAAGTCCCACCCGAAATCAACAAAGCTCAATAGAATTAGAAAAGAAGCGCCTGTTAAAATCATTTGAAGTCTTGCACCATGTCTTATTCCTTTAAGATTGACAAACGTGAACAACGCAACAATAACTATTGACACAGCTATCTTAAATCCATCGGGCATTGGAATTATGTGTGACATGTAGCTGACTGCTGCTGCAACTAGCATGGCTATAGTTATCCAACTTATAACCCAAGCAAGCCAACCAGCGATGAATCCCATTTTGTCACCGAAAGCCCGCTTAACATATGTATAAACACCGCCGGAATCATCGTACATACTGGTAAGCTCGGCGAAAACCATAGACATTAGTATGGCAATAATACCCATTACAATCCACAAAAAGAGAGAAGAATATCCAACCATACCAGCTGCTATTGCTGGTATCATAAAAATGCCTGAGCCTATAATAGATCCAGCAGATAAAAATACGATTTCTTTGAGGCCGAGCTCCTTTCTTAATTGACTTGCTTTTTTTGTAGTCTTTTTAATAGACATGCTATCACTTAGATCGTTGACTTTGTGCAGAATTTTTCACAGGCTTTTTCATCAAGTATGCTATAAAGCATTTCTTTCAGGCGCTATTTATAATTTTTCTATGATTATAACTCTCGTGTATTTTTTGCGCAGAATGTGTTTGCGTGTCGGCACAAGAAATTATTTATAGCGAAGCTAAGAAAATAAAAGACATGGGACTCAAGCGCGAGTTAGGACTTTTTCAAACAGTTGCATATGGCGTTGGTATCATACTAGGTGCTGGCATATACGCACTTATAGGGCAGGCGGCTGGTCTGGCTGGAAACGCGGTTTGGATGTCCTTTGTGATAGCCGCCTTTATTGCATCTTTTACAGGACTAAGTTATGCAGAACTTTGTTCTGCCTTCCCAAAGGACGCAGCAGAATATTTATATGTGAAGAAAGCCTTTGGCAACAAAATGTTATCATTTTTGACAGGATGGTCCATTGTGTTAACAGGTATCGTAGGTGCTGCTGCTGTTGCACTTGGCTTCGGTGGATATTTCTCAGCCATGTTTGGAACGCCTGCCTTGTATGCGGCACTCGGCATACTTGCTGTATTTTCCCTACTCAACTTTTATGACATTAAACTCTCAGCCGGAATAAATATCATATTTACATTGATAGAAGCTAGCGGGCTTTTGCTGATAATTGCCCTCGGGGTGGGTCATATCGGCTCTGTCAATTATCTTGAGTCAACTGGCACCGCCGGAATTTTCTCAGCAGCTGCCCTGATATTCTTCGCTTACATTGGCTTTGAAAGTATAGTTAAAATGGGCGAAGAAACAAAGAACCCAACAAAAATATTGCCGACCGCGCTCATCCTTTCTATAATAATCACAACATTGCTTTACATATTCATGGCTTTGTCTGTGGTAAGTATAATGCCCTGGCAAGAGCTTGCTAAGAGCAGCGCACCCGTTGCTGATGTCGCTGCCAGAGCAATGGGTGGGCAAGCATATCTTATATTGTCTACTATAGCGCTGTTCGCAACAGGTAACACGGTTCTCATCCTGATCATTGCGACGTCCCGTATGATTTACGGTATGGCCAAAGAAGGTGTGCTTCCCAAATACTTCGCTCAGGTAAGTAGAATGGGAACTCCGTGGGTGGCCACACTCTTTGTCATGTTTGTTTCTATGCTATTCACAATCGTGGGAAATGTGGGCACTGTCGCAAACATAACAAACCTTCTGGTATTCCTTGTTTTTATAACGGTAAACGCTTCTCTGATTAAACTAAGATACAGAAGAGACTTCAGACCAAGGTTCAGGGCACCGGTTAATATTGGAAGATTCCCTGTCCTTGCTGCTCTAGGTATTCTTGTATCGTTGCTCATGCTTCTGCAATTTAGCACGATTGTTGTTTTGTATGGCTTAGGAATACTGCTGGCAGGGGCAATTATCTATAAACTCATAGATTGAGTACATCTAACCATAATTATATCCATGACGGTAGAAATCTCTCTACGATGAACAATAGGTAAAGAACAAGTAAAATGAATCCTTCATATTTTGTTATCTTTCCTTCTTTACTTAAAAGATACCAAATCGTTACGACAGCTGCCATAAGAAACGGCATTAAGCTGATAATAGACTCTGTGTTAATTGGCACCGGGCTCAGTATACTAGTAACGCCAAGCACAAGTGTTATATTTGTCACGCACGAACCGAAGAGGTCGCCCATCGCAAGCGAGTATTGTCTGTTTTTTATAGCTTTTATCTCTACTGATAACTCAGGAAGAGATGTTCCCAATGCTACCAAAGTAGCGCCCACGAGTGTTGATGTTAGTGAAAAGAAATGCGCTATCTCGATAGCTGACTTGACCACGAAGTCAGCAGACAACAGAAGCAGCCCAATGCTCAATGCGAACTTAGCGAAAAGTAAGTATTTGCTTTTTTTCTTGCTTTTTTTATCATCGAACACCTTCTTACTGATGTGGCCCTCCTTGTATAGCTTAACCAAAAGAAATCCAAACAAGCCCAGCAACAATATTCCATGGAGAACAGAAAGTTCGCCGCGCTGAAAAATAAAAAGTGCGACAAGGGATGATATGAAAAGCAGTTCTACAAGGTTAAGTATGTCTTTTTTCTTTAGAAATATTGTTCCACCAAATATAATGGCCAGTCCCAGAACAAGCGTAAGGTCTGTGAAGTTAGAGCCAAGAACATTCCCCACAGACAAACCAGGAACGTTCCAAACACCGGAAAAGAAAGCGACAGATAATTCTGGAAGGGACGTTGCAACAGAAATAAAAATGAAACCTAACGCAAAGGTAGAAATATTCAAAGCGTCAGACAAATCGAGGCCATACTTTATAACTAGATCGCTTGACTTGTAAAGAAGATACGCAGCGACCAGAAAAATAATGAAAAAATACATTATTTCACCTTTTGTTTCATCTCTCTCTGATTTTATTGCTCTAAGTGTATTCTAACTATTCAATCTTCAGCGTCATAAAATCCTTTGCTATTTTTATTTTTCCTTTTAGTTCATCTCCGGCGACCTTCTCAACAATTTTTTGGAGTTCTTTAATAGACTGGTAGCGTCTGCTTATATGCGTGAGCACGATTTGTTTTGCTTTTGTTTCCTTTGCTATCTTAACAATATCTTCTATTGAACTGTGGTTTCTCTCATCAAAATCATTGTCAAAATAGGTGCACTCATGAATTAGTAAATCAGCATCCTTGGCGATGCTAACAAGACTAGCGCATGGTCGTGTATCACCTGAATAGACCACCTTCTTGCCTCTTTCGATAAATGACACATCTTTGAGAAGAATCTTTTTGCCCTTGTAGATTATCTCACCGTTCCTTTTCAGCTTTTTATATATTGGCCCCTTCTTTGGAAGACCGAGCGAAGCTGCCTTTTTTTTGTCTATCTTCACGCGGTCTTTCTCTATGAAAGCATAGGCGACAGCAGGTATGCCATGATTCACAGGCACAGACACGATTTGATATTCCTCATCTTCCAGAAGTATCGTCTTTTCTTTGCTATCAAAAGGGACATCTATGGGATTGACAGCAAACCCCTTGGAAGAATACCCCAGCTCAGCCAAAACCTCGAAGAATTTTGATGCCTCTGGCCCGTAAAGATATAGTGGCTTTTTTCTCTTCTCGAGGCTCATCGTCTCCAGCAAACCGAAAAGGCCCGCAAAGTGATCTGCATGCCAGTGTGTAATGAATATGTGGTCGAGGCGCATAAAGTTCAGACCAGCTAGAAATATTTGGCGTTGCGTTCCTTCGCCGCAGTCCCATAGGAAGCAGTGTTCGTTCTCACTTTGATATGTGAGATAGATAGCCGCATGATTTCTATATTTAGTAGGAATAGAGGCTGTCGTCCCTAAAAAACTTACAGTAATCCTTGTCATAATTTATCTTTGATAGAAATGGTTAATAAAGTTTTATGAAGCCAAAAAGCTAGAAAACATGTCGCACAAATTTATAGCAATAGTCGTCAGAGCCAGACCTTTCCTTAAAAACATTATCTGTAACATCACAAGATACTTGGTTGTTTTTCAGCCAGACAGCAACTTCTTTACTCTCGCTTATCTATGAAATAGAATATTATTAACGATGCCAACATCGTGAGCGCGCTGTACCAGAATGCCTCCAAAAAGTATAAAGACATGCCAACGCCAAAGACAATCCCAGTGACAAACAATAGGAGTGCATGCTCTTCGTGCTTTTTGAACGTCTTTTTATCAAGTATCGTGTCCTTCTTAACAAGCTTAAACATATTCAATCACCTATAGTATTAACTGTATAGACTAATATTAAAAAATATTGTCCAGACCAAAAACCAGAATATGATGAACATAATCATATCTTTATCCGTCTTGAGACGGAACTTTTTTTTGGCTATGAAATTGGCATTTACAAAAAGCGTTGCAACCATAATAATCATTGAAATGAAAAAAATATAGATACTATTAGTTATGATACGACCGAGACTAAAAGATATATATCCTGTCAGTGCACCGCTGACAGCTAAGGTCATTCTTGATTTTTGCTTGTTGTCCATTGTCCACCACCGTAAAGATTAATTTATTGAATAACTATCAGTAAGTGTGTTTAACCTATCAATCTTTTTTTAATTTTTAATAAGTTTTAGTCCGACACTCATCACTCTTCTTTTTTCTCAGTTTCCTGGCCTTTGAGGACATCTTTGAAAAAAATTCCTAGTTTCTTTTGCTCGTTTTGTCTCTTGATGAGCTCAAATGTCAACCAGGAGTGCCTAACGAACTCAAGGCTGTTGCCTTTATTATTCATCCAACTCTTTAAAAATTTGATTGTTCTCTCGTCGCTTGGATAACCGCTTCCAATGTCCTCGCCAATATAATCAGATATCTTTTTAATTTCTCTGTCTCGTTGAACTTTGGCAAGAATAGAAGCAGCGCCGACAACATGATATTTGCTGTCAGCAAAGTTCTCTGCTATAATTTTTGGGTTGCAGGTAATTCCTTGCTTTATCTTTTCACAGAATTTTTTTGTGTTTGTCTCGAAAGCGTCTATTATCACTTTATCCGGTGTCAGAAGATTCACAATCTTTTGTATATGCTCCATTTCTATTTTATTAAGATTTTTAACTTCCCGCAGACGATCTATCTCGCAAGCTGGTATGCTGAGAACTATAAAATCATGCGATATCTCCTTGAGCTTTTTTTCCATATGCTCTCTTCTTTTGGGAGAAAGTAGTTTAGAGTCTTTCACACCGAGCTTCGCAAGTTTTTTGATGTCTGCTTCTTTAATCATATAGCCACAAATTACGAGTGGCCCGATAACAGGCCCCTTGCCAGCTTCGTCAATACCGAGAACTAAGTTATTTTTGGCCATAACCATAGTTATAAAACTTAACTATTTATAAACTTTTACACAAATTATTATCGTCAAAAACAAAGCGGGGTGGAGCAGCCATCTGTCATCTAGATGGTGACAGACTGTAATGGAGTGCTCGTCGGGCCCATAATTCCTTTTCCTCGCAACTCTGCGAAAGAGATTCCGCAAAAGGAAGGGGGAACCCGAAGGTCAATGGTTCAAATCCATTCCCCGCTATTATGTCTTCCACATCTGAAATGCTCACAGAAGAACAGGGCGAATTTTTGGTAAAACTGGCGCGTAGAATAATAGAGAGCTTCGTTAGAAATGAGAAAATAGAAAAACCGAAAAATATTAAGCCTTTTATGAACGAGAAGCGTGGGGTTTTCTGCACACTTACGAAAAATGGTAAGTTGCGCGGATGCATCGGTCTGCCTTAT
This sequence comes from Candidatus Aenigmatarchaeota archaeon, assembly GCA_021163205.1. Lineage (GTDB taxonomy): Archaea > Aenigmatarchaeota > Aenigmatarchaeia > GW2011-AR5 > JAGGXF01 > JAGGXF01. The sequence continues at coordinate 4,234 of JAGGXF010000023.1, read as the reverse complement.
CCTACGCACAAACTTGTTGATGCGGTTGTGGAAGCTGCTGTTGGCTCCACCCAAGACCCGAGATTTCCATCTGTCACAGAAGATGAACTAAAGGACATCAAAATAGAAATATCTGTACTGACCACTCCGAAAAAGATAGATGCGACCGGTGAAGAGATTCTCGAAAAGATCAAACCAAAGGAAGACGGGCTGATTATAAAATACGGCTTCAACCAAGGTCTGTTTTTACCACAGGTATGGGAAGAACTTCCAAACAAAACAGAATTCTTGGACCATCTTTGCCTGAAAGCAGGGCTTGCTCCGGGATACTGGAAAAAACCTGGTGTAGAGTTTTACGGTTTTCGTGTTCAAGCATTCAAAGAAAAATAGTCATAAATGATTATATTTGCTTTCCCATAATTATACTTATTGTTATACTCGCTTTATCGCATTGTGGTGTTTGGTCATGTATGAGATAAATCTTCTGAAGAAACTTGTCGCGTTGAATACAAACAGCGCGACAAAAGAAAATTATAAAGAGTGTGCTCAACTTATAGCCAATGAAACAAGAAAACTCGGCATGAAAACAAAAATCATAGATGTTCCGGCACCAGACAAAAAGCCAAGGCCAAATGTTTTGGCTGAGCTTGATGTGGGCGCAGAAAAAACGCTCTTGTTGGTCACACACTACGACATTGTTCCTGTTGGTAGCGGTTGGCATACCAACCCTTTATCGCTTACTATAAAAAATGGAAAAGCATTTGGACGCGGTGTAGCAGATGATAAAGGAGCAATAGTTGAAGCGCTCGGCGCCGTGAGAAATATCAGAAAAAGTGGCAAGAAATCTCGCTTCAACATAAAACTCGTGTGCGCATGTGATGAAGAGGTCGGCGGTAAATATGGACTTAGATATGTGTGTCAAAGACATAAAAAGGATGTCAAAGCTGACTTGGCATTGGTTATAGATTCTGGACTGGAAAACATAATTGTGGGATGTAGTGGAGTAATAGACGGAAAAATAACTGTGAAGGGGAAAGCTTGGCATGCGGGATACCCACACCAAGCTGACAATCCAATATACAAGGCTATAACGATTGTTGAAGAAATCAGAAAATGGGGGAAGAAGATAGAAAAAAGATACTCAGAATTAAAATCTCCGAAAGGTTCTCCACATAGAAAAGTCTGGAACAGACTAACTGTAACCGTCTTCAAAGCTGGAGAAAAAGCGAATGTCATTCCGGGTGAAGCAGTCATAGAATTTGATTACCGCTTATTACCAGAACAAAAGCTATCCGAAGCCAAAAAAGAAATCAGGGAAGTGATCAAAAAAATCAACAAAAAGCTTGGAATAAACTCCAAGCTGAGAATACTATCTGAACATTCGGGATACATAACAGATGAACACAACCCAATCGTACAAGAATTTAAAAAATATGTAACCCAAATCTTTGGTCGAAAAGAGATCGTTGGTCAACTCGGTGCAATAGATGGAACATATACTGCAGCTGCAGGAATACCATCAATCGGGTTTGGTCCGGGCGGCGGGAATCACCATGCGCCAGACGAATTCATAGCACTCAAAGACATTAGGAAAATGAAAGAGCTGATTGTGAAATTTTGCGAAGGCTAAACTTCTAAGTTACACCTGTACTCGGGGTTTCTTTCCAAATAGTACACAAAAAAGGCAGCTTTCTTGCCAAAGAGCGTCAGATTGTCTCCATCTAAGAGACCTGCATCTTTCGCAACCTTTTCAAACCTTGCCTTGTCTATTCCTTTCCAATTATAACTTATTGGAAATTTTTTTTCTGCTACCAAACGAAGAGTATCTCTTGTAGAATCATTATACTTCCAAATGTCTTCTAGTGTTTTTCTTGTGATTTTGCCTTTATGAGTGTTAATAATTCCTTTAATATCATTAGCCGTTTCATTTCCATAGTTCATAGCATCACCTCATCGGTCAAAGCATTATCTTATAATTATTTTTAAACAAGTGTGTTTGCTTCGTAATGTATTATATAATTCTACCGAGTGTTGTCCACACATAAGGTATGAGTATCATTATCATAAACATCACGAGGATTATTTTCATCCCACGCTGCCAGCCCTCTCGCTGAAAACCAAAGTATAGCCCAACGATAAGACCACCGAAATGCGCTATGTAGGATATGTTGGAAGCTGCTGCACCAAAGCCCTCTGCGGCAAACCCTATTGCGTTGTAGACAGCATATATCAATCCAAGAAGTCCGAGTGGTACAGGCATGAAATAAGGATAAAAGGAAAAATCAAAAGGTCTGACAAGCATCCCCGTGCCAATGAGTGCGAACACACCAGCGCTCGCACCTATAGATGGCATTGTCCACGGATAGACGCCTAGAAAGTAGAAGCTCATTGAAAAGATATCGCCAATCCACGCCCCGAGCAAAAATATGAGTAAGGTTTTCTTTGAGCCCAACTCAGACTCAACCGCAGCGCCAAAAAAGAATAGCACCAGAATATTTGATAAGAGGTGGTCAATATCTCCATGAATAAATATAGATGTTATCAAAACCTCAGGATGAGAAAAAAGGTTCTGCCCTGAGAATCCGTAGCGCTCCACGATTTGTTTGTTCATGTCCTGCGATAAAAAAGACATTCCTATAAATACAGCCACGCATAGAAATATAATGCCCAATGTAACACGCATTCCCATGCTTTACTCTTTGTTTTCGTCTGATTTAAAAGTTAATTCTATTTATTAAAAATCATATCGTTTCTTTTTTACTCTCATCAAAGACTCTCCTTTCGGGACATGTGAACAAAAACCCAGTCCTTCTATATTTGTGGGGTATAGAACACCTGGCTCTGGGACAATATCTTGGGCAACACCTCCTCTGTCATATCTTCTACTTACCATCTTCTCACCTTATTAGCGCTTATGAACACTAGCTCTGTGAAGCTGGAGAAACTACCACACCATAGGTAGAAAAAGAGGGCGGCAATGCATGCCGCCCTTCTAATGGGGTGTGGTCTATTGAAGTATAAATCCTGTGCATCTCTTTTATGGTATGCACAGGTTTGTTTCTGAAGAGTGTGGCCATTAGTTGTGGGGAATGGGCACTTTACGAAACTACCTTAATGCCAAGGTCACTAATCATCCTCTGAACGCCTTGCGTGTCTGGTGTATATCTTTTCTGAGAAGGACCCAAGATGTAGGGCGACTTAACACCGGTTATTATTGTAATGACTTGGATTTTATTCTCATATTCAGGCAGTATGCGGGCACCCCAGATAACCTGAGCATCCGGATCCAAATTCTTTGCTACTGCCTCTCCTATGTCATTAATCTCGCTAAGCTTCATGTCTTCTCCACCAATGATTTGTATCAGTGCACCAGTTGCTCCTGTATAATCCACTTCTAGTAGTGGATGCGATAAAGCCTTCTGGACAGCCTCCTGTGCGCGATGCTGAGATGTGGAATCACCAACACCAATAGCGGCAACGCCTCCAGAACGCATAACTGCCTTAACATCAGCGTAATCAAGGTTCACGAGCGAAGGCTGTGATATTGTCTCGGATATGCCCTTTATCATTGTAGCTATAAGATCATCAGCCATGGCAAATGCCTGTTTCAATGGCAAGTCACCAGCAAGTTTTAGCAGTTTTTGATTTTCCATAACAATGACTGTATCACACACCTCTCGCAATTGTATCAAGCCGTCTTCCGCCTTGGCTATTCGAGCACCTTCTATTTTAAACGGCAGAGTAACGCACCCTATAACAATTGCTCCCTGTTCTTTAGCAATCCTGGCAATAACAGGCGCTGCACCTGTACCAGTTCCGCCACCCAGTCCACAGGTTATGAAAACAAGGTCAACGTCACCGAGCATTTCCTTTAAGTCTTGTCTTGACTCTTCCGCGGCCTTTTTTCCGATGCTCGGGTAGCCGCCAGCACCGAGACCTTTTGTGAGCTCCTTACCTATCAATACCTTTTTCTGGGCTTTTGTTATACTCAGATGCTTGGCATCCGTGTTAACGGCTATCGTTTCTGCTCCCGCGATTCCCATTTCAGTTAGTCTTGTAATGCTATTGTTACCTGCCCCACCTACTCCAATAACAAGAATACGAGCCGTGTGCTGTGAAAATTCTTGGTCAACCGTCTCTTCTTCTTGAGCCGAAGAAGGGGACTGGAATGACCAGTCATCTTTGTCCTGCTCGTCAAATGCGGATTGTATGATGCTATCCATTCCCACACCTTCCTATATTTTTTGTTATATAT
>JAGGXF010000022.1 GCA_021163205.1 Candidatus Aenigmatarchaeota archaeon | reverse complement strand
ACAAACCTACCACGCCAAAACGCATTTTTAAATATTTCGTCTGATAATATGCTAATACAATGGCATTCTGCCGTCGAAGACGAAGCGCTTGCTTTAAGTTGCACGCCCAGAGCGCAGCTGAAAGCCGAGACTTCCGCCTTAATTGATTTCCATCGAGTTGATGTCAATGGACATATACGATGTCGTGATAATCGGTGCAGGTCCCGCCGGCCTGACTGCTGCCATGTATGCAGAGCGGCAGGGTTTACGCGTATTAGTATTGGACAATATTGAAAAGCAGCCACTACTGGCTGAGGCAGACATAGTCGATAATTACCCAGGTGTCAAGCAGATCAGTGGCGTAGAGTTGCTCAAGATAATGCGTAGCCAGGTCGAATCACCGATAAAGGCTGAGAAGGTGATTTCTATTAAGAATGGCGACCGTGCTAAGTTTATAGTAAAAACAGACTCTGGTGAATATCATGCAAAAACAATTATTCTTGCAACTGGAGCGACCCATAGAAAAGCGAACATACCGGGCGAAGAAGAGTTTGTAGGTCGCGGCGTCTCGTATTGCGTGATTTGCGACGGTCCTCTTTTCAAAGGTAAGCACACAGTTGTTATAGGTGGTGGAGATTCTGCGGTTAAGGGAGCGCTTTATTTGATGAATATGGGTGCAGCAGACGTTAAGCTCATACATCGAAGGGATGAGCTGAGAGCGTCAAAGTTCTGGGCAGATAAAATAAAAGAGTCTGGTATAGAAATAATATGGAACACAATACCAAAAGAGATAAAAGGCGATAAGACTGTCAAAAAGATAGTTCTGATGAATGTGAAAACAAAAGAGAAAACAGAGCTGGAGGTTGATGGCATATTCATGGAGATAGGCTCAACACCGTCCTCAGAGCTCGGAAGGAAAATTGGAGTAGAAACAGATGAACGCGGTTTTTTTAAGACAAATAAAAATAAAGAAACTAATATAGAAGGTGTTTACGCAGCAGGCGATGTTTCAGACACGCCACTGCGCCAGATAGTAACGGCCTGCAGCGATGGCGCAATCGCTGCCACGTCTGCGTATAATTATTTAAAATCAGAAAAATCTAAAGGGCATGATGATGGGCAAGATAGCTCGAAAAAAGAATAAAAAATGTGGTGAATAAAAATGGCGAGAAAGAAGAATAAAACATTATGGGTTTTACTGGTCACTTTTTTGATGTTCGGTTCTTCACTCGGTTATGTTTTGTGGTCTAGGGGTGCTACACCACAACCACAAGAACAAAAAATCCCAGAAAGTCTCATAGTTAATTTTTCGTTGCCGCAAGACACCGAAGCGAGAGTTCTTCAATCTGGGTTTACCATAGTGCGTTTGTTATATACACCAGACTGTAATTGTTCAGATTTTATTAAAAAGGTCGAAAATATTCAACAACACTTCAATACGACAGGTGGTTATAAACAGATCCTGCTGGAAGAGATTTCTGTCAACTCCTTGAATACCACCGGAACAATTTCGATAGAGGTCAGAAGCCTCCGCGGAGAAGCTATTTTAAATACGACAGACGAGCAGGTACTCATCACAAAACTATGCAACATAACATGGGACCCGCCAGTCGAGTACTGCTTGAAGATATAAACAATCAGCCGAAGCTGTGGATTACTAAATTTCTTTCTTCATCCGTTTGATAGTTTTGACCAGGTTTTCTTCTTGAACGCCCAGGATTTCCTCCAGCCGCCTGATTATTATTTTTTCCTTCATTTGAGCTCCCTCTCCAGCTTTCTTATAAGTTTATCTAGTTTCTCTTTTTGCGTTCCAAATCCCTGCGCTACATTGGGTGAGCCACCACCACGCCCGCCAAGCTCTTTACATACCTTACTCACAATTTCTCCAATATTAACATTCTTGTTATCAGACGCACCAAAAACATCTACTGCATTTTCTTTTTGAGTGCCAAAGAGTATAATCACGCGGCCAGGTTTCGTGAGCAGGCGGCTGATTTCTTGCAACTCTTTAGCGTTCTTATCCAACTTTTCTATTATTACATTATTTTCAATCTTCTTCTCTAGTGTTGCTGCGACCTCTTTTGCAATGTGTCTGACTGCTTTTTCCTTTTCCTTTCGTTTTGCTTTCCATTTCTTTACAAGCTCTTCTGTTTGCTTTATTATTTCATCTGGTTTGCATCCGAGTATATCACAAATCTCTTTTATCAACGCTTTCATACGCTTCTCATATTTATCAGCAGCAGGCCCGGACATGAATGTTATTCGTATAATACCATCCTGTATGCGTTCTGTTGATGCTATGATTATCTTATCAACATCTTTTGTATTCGAAAGATGAGTACCGCCACATGCTTCATGGTCGTCACCTATGGATATTATTCTCAGCATCTCCTCAGGAACAGGACCTCCCTGGTAGATACGCATACCGTATTTTTGTTCTGCTTCCATCCTGCTCATAACCTCTTTCTTGACAGGCAACGCCTTTTTAACGATTTCATTTGCTTTTTTTTCTATTTCTTCCTCTTCTTCTTGTGAAAGTGTTTTATAATGGGTTATGTCAAGATGTGCCTTGTCAGTGCCCTTCTTTGCACCGGCTTGGTTGATGTGTTCTCCAAGAACAAGGCGGGCAGCATAATTTACAATATGCGTTGCCGTGTGATGTTTTGCTAATTGTTGACGGCGTTGCCAATCGATAACACCCTTTATTTTCTGACCTTCTTTTATACCACTGGCATTTGTTTTGTGCAAGACAACGCCACCAACTTTTTCCACGTGAGTTACTTTTATTTTTTTTCCGTCTATTGCAAAAAAACCGGTGTCGGACTCCTGTCCACCGGATTCTGGATAGAATGCTGTCTGGTCCAGAATAACCCAACTATCCTTTACCTTCAGCACGGTTGCTTCAAATTCTTTCACATCTTCATAAAACATAATTTTTGTTTTTTCTATACCCGTTGTATCTATTATTTTTGGTCTTTCCTTTTCTTTCATATGTCTTTCTGACAGCATTGAATAGAAGTCTGTCGGTATCTCTGTCTTCTTATTTTTTTCTTTAGACGCTTCTTCTATCATCTCTGGTGTCACACCATGTGATTCATAAAGTGTTAACATTTCTTTATCGCTTATCTTCTTACCAAGGACTTTAGCAACAATGCTGGCTGTTCGTTTTTTTGTCTCTTCGAATTTCCTTCTTTCTATTTCCTTAATCTTGTTGAAATTTTCCACGCTTTCTTTCAGTCCCGGATACATTTTTTCAAGGTATTGTGCGTGCCTTTCGACTATTTTCGTAAGATCGATATCAAAGTCAAAACGTTCCTTGAATCCGAAAGCCCGCCTCATCAATACGCGAAGGTTGTAACCACCACCAACATTGCTCGGTATGCCACCATCTTTTATTGCAAGCAAGAGTGTTTTTGTGTGGTCAGCTATTATATAAGCTGCCTCGACCGGAGCTATCTTTTTTTCCAGCTCAGACACAGACAAACCAAGATGTTTTGCTATCTCACCCCGCACCTGTTTTATATTTCTAACCTCGTCAAAGTTCAGGTTACCGGCAATCTTCGAATACTCGAGAAAGAGCTTTTTATCATAATCTATATGTTTTTTCAGCTCGTCAAGAGCAGGTCCAAATGTTGCATCATATGATGTTGGAGTTCCCTGGCTTATCCATGAAAACCTCTCTAACCCAGCGCCCATGTCTATTACTTTGTCTTTCATTACGCTGTATTTTTCAGGCGTTCCGACGAATTCAGTGAAAACAGCGTTGCCAAGTTCAAGTCCGCGTACAAAGTATTCCAGTGAGTACCCAAAGGCGCTCGGTCCAACCCAAGCATCTTCGATAAATGTTATTTCATTTTCATCAATTCCGAAGGTTTTTGTAAGAAGATTATAGTCAAGCTCAACGCATTTATCTTTCCAATAACCATTACTATTGCTTATACTGTGTTGGCCAACCATGACAAAACTTGTGTAGTGGCGACCAGTTATGCCAACATTAGGTATGTCATTGAATCGCAAACACGGTTGTGGTATGATTAATGGGTTAGCAGGCATTTCGAAAACGGTCTTGTCTCCTGTCTTTCGCTGGAACGCGACAATACTGGCTATTGTGAAATATAAGCCGGGAAACCATCTGCAGACAGTTGGATATGGTTGTATAGAGGCATGGCCATTTTTTATAAAAAAACGCTCAATTTTCTTCCAAGTTTGGACGTAATCTGTTTTTTCGTTTACAGGCGAATCACCTATGAAGCCGTATTCAACACACGGCGGGTCTCCACACAATTCCTGTTCTCCAAGCGACCAGAAAAATTTGCCACATTTCGGACATTTCTTTCTGACAAAGCCCTTCTCCCTAAAAAGTTCAACAGTCCAGTATTTTTCTGGATCTTTCTGGAACTTTTGTATAAGCTGTTTTTTAATGTCCATAATAATCACTGATTAACTATAAAATACACTCTAAACAATTTAAAAATATTAAAAATAGCAAGAACTAGAAAAGAGAAAGCAACATTCTATTCGCTTTGTTTTTATTTATCCAAACAAAGCGCCTAGTCCTGCTGCTGCTTCCTCTGCCTTCTTTTCAGTATCTTCTTCTTTCTTTTTCTTTTCTTCTTTTGCTCCTTCTGCTGGTGTTGCTGCTGGGGCAGCTGCTGCTACTGGCATTGCGGCTTTTGATATGGCTTCATCAATATTAACGCCTTCCAAAGCAGCGACAAGTGCCTTTATCTGTGCATCGTTTTCTCCAACGCCCACGGCGTCAACAATCTTTTTGAGGTTTTCTTCATTGATTTCTTTACCAGCTGAATGAAGCAACAAAGCGGCATATATTAGTTGCATTTTTTTCACCTCTTGAGCATTTAATCATGCTTTTTACTAATCTATTATTTTTGTCCTCTCTCTTTCATATATCCCTGCTTTTTATCATTTATTTTTCGTTTTTTTGTCTTCCTCTACCTTCTTTTCAGTATCTTCTTCTTTCTTTTCTTCTGGTTCTTTTTGGCTTTCACTTGTTTTTTTGTCCTCTGAATTCTTTTCTCTTGTTTCCTTGGGTTTTTCTTCTTTTGGTAAACCTTCTTCAAGAGCCTTTGCCTCGGCAACAGCTTTGGCAAGCAACTCGCCAATAATTGACTTGTCGAGTATTCCCGCTTCCAATGAAAGCGATTTGGCTTCTATGAAAGATTTTTGTATTATGAGTTCGATGTTTTGTTTTGTTGGGTATCCTATATTCATTGATAAGTTGAAAGCTTGTTGGCAAGCTGTTGTTATTTTGTTTAGATATTCTTCCTCATCTATGGTTAGTATGTCTTTATCATAAACAGTTCCGTCTTCCCAGACAGAAATTATGTCAAGACCGATTTCCATAGGCTCCATTTTCAGGAGACTGAATACATTTACCATATCTTCTGTTATCTCTTGACCAGCTTTACAAACAACTTTATCTTCCATTATATTGATCTTACCATCGACAACAGATGTCTTAAGCCCAACCTTTTGAAGCGTTGATATGGCAGGACCTGGCGGATGCTCTGTTGGTCCTTTTGTTATGACTATGTCTTTGCTCGGTATATCTCCTTTTTTTGCTGCGGTCGGTATCTTCATTTTATCAAGATACCTTGCAAGCCTGAAGGCATTTTCATTTGTCAATAAGAGAGCACAAGGACCCTCGAGCTTTTCCTTGAGCTTATCAATATTGGGTTTGTCCACAGCGTCCAGTGCACGGGCAATCATATTGTTTTTTGCGACTCTTATTATACCTTTACCCTTAAGATCCTTTCTTATGCTCTGGAGCTGTTTTGCAGGCATGGCTTTCATGCTCACTATACCAACAGCTCGGTATTTTTTAATTAGTTCACTAAGTTTCTTTACTTCGGTTGGCTTGTCTTTTCTAAGCATTTATTACACCATGTTACTTTACTTCTATCTTAACGGGTTTGCTCATTGTAAGTTTGAGTAATATATCCTTTATTTGCGCCCTGCCTTTTGGCAACGTTTCTTGTATCTTTCTAACCAGAAATTCTATATTGTCTTTTAATTCATCATCCTTCATGTTCTCGGTCCCAACAACAGTATGAATAACAGGAGAATCCTTTACACGTATCCTAACAGACTTTTTTGCGAGTTCTACAAATTTGGTTTTGTCAGCATTGGGAGGAATTGGTTTTGGCATCTTTCCACGCGGCCCAAGGAAGCGACCTATTGTCTTACCAACGATAGGCATTAATGGAGCTTCGCACAAGAAGAAATCATAGCTATCAATTATTTTTTTTGCTCTTTTCTTATCTTTTGCCAGTTCACCAAGCATATCCTTATTTATCTCTTCCTTCTCTCCGATAACACAGACAGAAACGTCTTTACCACGGCCGTGCGGCAGAACAAATTCTTTGTTGATTTTGTTGGAGGGGTCCTTGAGATTAATGTTCTTTAAATTGATTATTAAATCCACGGTTTGTGGGAAACCGCGCTTCTTAGAATTCTCTCTTAGATGTTTGATAGCTTCTTGTATTTGCATGCTCAATCCTCCTGCTTACGCAGTAAAGCGGATGTCGGTATGATTAGATATGAAGCAAAGTTTTTAAAGGTTTTTATTTT
>JAGGXF010000036.1 GCA_021163205.1 Candidatus Aenigmatarchaeota archaeon | reverse complement strand
CTTTGTGCGAAGAAACATAATCACCAAAGGTGCGATAATTATGACAGAGGATGGACGTGCAGTAGTGACTAACAGGCCAGGACAAGAGGGAGTTATTAACGCCAAGCTCATTGAAGAGAAGAAATAGGTTTGTTGTGTTGTTTTGTCGGTCTATGTTAATTCTACACATTTTATATCACACTTAGATACTTCGAAAACTTTATTTAGGTCTGACGGGCATAATTTATATGTGATTATGATGAATAAGAGGGCAATATTTCTAGGTTTGGTTTTGTTTGTATCGATGTTCAGCGCTCCAATTTTCGCGCAAGCCAGTAATTCGCAACAGAGTGATTTCTTGAATTTTATCAGCGCTTTTGCCACAGGTGCATCATCTTGGTGGGGTTCGTTTTGGAACTCCTTTTATAGTGACCCATGCGGGTCTGGGACAGAAAGCATCGCTACAGATTATATTTTAGTGAACGGAAATTGCTATAAGGTTAGTGAAAAATATACAGGTGAATGTAATAGTGGTTATGATTGCGCTGATGCTGGTAACCCACACCTATGGGATGGGGCTGTTTGTTATTCCGATTTTTCTATTGTCGATATTTCTTACTGTGGTGGTGGGAGTGGAGAGAAATGTTCACAAACAATTTCTGTCAGTCCCCACTATGTAAATGTTCTAGGGAACTGCTACAAAGTTTATTCCAAGTATGAAAACTGTGACAATCCTTATGATTGTAGGAATGCTAAAGGAAATCACCTCTGGGTTAGTGAAAACCAATCTTGCTATGCAAGCTTCATGCAAGTGGATATCTCTTATTGTGGCGGGGGTGGTGGTAAGTGCTCAGAAACAATGCCGATTGATCCACAATATGTAACTGTTGAAGCGAATTGCTATGAAGTTTTTTCTGTATACAAAAATTGTGCTAATCCCTCTGATTGTGAAAATGCCGTGGGAGACCACCTGTGGGACGCGGAGAACCAGATTTGTTATTCAAGGTTTTTTCAGGTAAGCAGCTATCATTGTGGCGAAGATGATGAGGAGAAATGCTCTGGAATAATCCCTCTTAGGCCTTCTCGTTACGTGCTCATTGAAGAAGCCGGAGAAGAAAAATGCTACGAAGTTTTTTCTATTTATAAGAATTGTGATAATTCCATTGATTGTGAAAACACCAAAGGGAATCATATATGGGATGAAAAAAATAAACTATGCTATTCCAATTTCATGGAGGTGGATGATAGTAAATGCGGCGGTGATCAAGAAAATATGTTCATCAAGACAACAAAACCTAGATATTCTCCAAACGACATTGTAGAAGTCTATACTAAATTACCAGGATTTATGGATTGCAAATACTATTTTATTTCGCCTTCTGGCGAAGAAATAAAACTTGGTGAAGGCGGATGTTTAAAAGACGGTATTTCGTTCTCTCGTCCAGCAAGGCTGCCCGAGGGAGACTGGAAAGTTAAAGTTATAGCATGGTATCCTAATAACCCAACTGAGAAGTATACCCTTGTAAATGGTTTTGAGGTCTATTCATTAGAAAAATGTACGTTGTATGCGTTCTATGAAAAAGGATGCTCTCATTGTGGAAGAGAATGGTTTGATTTTTTAGAGCAATTGAAAGCCAATTATCCCAATTTGGATATTAAAATATATGAAATATCTGAGAATGAAAATAACATGGAATTGTTTGACAAGATGCTTACACAAATTGGAGAGAATCTAAGAGCTGTTCCGTGCTCAATCATTGAAGACGAAGCTTTCTTTGGTTTCTCTGAAAATATCAATAATGAAATAGAAAACGCTGTCAAAAATTCTTGTAAAGAAGAAATAAAATGTACAGATTCTGACGGTGGAAAGAATTATTATAATGAGGGCGTTGTAACATTATCTGAAGGAGGACGTTTTTGGTATTATTATGATAGATGTGTTATTCCTTCGACAGATCCGAACGCTCAGTATTATTTTGATTACAATGGAACAAAATTTGTCGATGTAGACGAATGTAATGGTGATGATTGCTATATAGGTGAAGCCTATTGTAACGAGTTGGGTAACAATAATAATAAATACATCCTAGAGCTTGGTGAGAGCGTTGAATATGACGGGAAGATTGTCAAGCTAGTGGGCGTGGATTCTGCTGCAATTAGATTATCTGTAGACGACAAATTAGAAACAATACGTGATGGTGACACAAAAACAATAAATGGTGTGAAAATAAAGGTAGAGGAAATATTCTGCATAGACAAGAAAGAATATAAGGCAGCAGTATTGAAAATTGGGGATGAAATCGACAGCCTTTTTGTAGCAGAAAAGTGTTCAGATGGTTGTAAAGACGGGGCGTGCATAGCAAACATAGAAGAAATAAATAATTTTAGGCTAGAGGACGGATACTATGTCTTTGACATCTATTTCATATTCAAAGATTTTTACATTGACGGAGTAAAAGTCGAAGATGTTCAACTAAGTCCTATGGGAGGGTCAGTTCATACCTTGTACAAAATTCCTTGTAAAGAAGGAAAGTTATTAGAAGCAGTATTTGTTAATCCTGTTTCAGGAAAAGTAACTGTAGCATATCAAGATATTTCCTCATATAGTTGTGGAAACGGAAAATGTATTCCAAAAGACCATAAAGAATGTAGAGACGGAGATGTTTGGTGGGTTGACAGCTGTGGAAATATAGAGAGACTTGCAGATAATTGTTTGTTTAGTGAAGACTGTAAGATAGTTGATGGGGAAGCCCAATGTGTTCCGAAGGAAGATGCTAAAACATGTAGTGATCTGGGATTTTACAGATATGGAACTACTGAATATGAAAATTGTGAAAACGATACTAATACTAAAAATGTATTTGTCCAGCGAGATGATTATGGAGATGCGTGCTTTAAATGCGAAAAAATAGACGATGGCAAAACTTGCAGCGATTATAACTTACAAACATTAAACGAGTGTGAACAGAATTGTTCTGGAACATGTCAAGAAGAGAGAACATTATCAAATGGAACTAAGTGTTATAAATGCGTTTCTGGTGATGAAAAAACATGCGAGAAGATATGCCAGAGTCATGCTGGAAAAATAGGTTGCCGTGAGAGTTATAATGACCATGCACAGGTCGGTGATGATGAGTGTTGGACGTACAAAGGTTATACAGCTTCTGATTGTATTGGGGGAACAAAATGTTACTGTTATGATGTCGATACAAATAAGGGATGTGTTGATTCGAAATGTACCAAAAGTGGCTGGGATAACTCAGCGTGTATTGGCAAAGGAGAAAAAGATTTGAGTAAATATTCTTCAAAGCAAGCGTTTCTTATATCAGATGAAGATTGGAGAGATGTGTTATCTCTGGTTCCAGTTGCCGTATGGACCGATGGTACTGGAGTCAAAAAATATCCTTTGCTGATTTATCACAGAGAAGGCGATGCATTCGATGCTGACTCGATAATTCATTTCTTCCAACAATACGAGCCTGATAATGTTAAGATAATTGGAGAATCTCCAAAAGAGCTGGATAATTTGTTAGTTGCGAGTCCTGAGCTGGGTGCGGGCCTTGATTCGGGGCAGATACAGAGAATTAGTACGGATGATTATCTATCCTACTGGAAATATTATGGAAGCGCTGTTTATGTAGAGGACGATTACACTTTGGCTTTGGTGGCTTCAATCTATGCCTCTCTAATAAATGTACCTTTAATTATTGAAGACACATCACTAGATAAAGACGGTGTTTTTGAGGGAAAGTATGTTATTTGTGTTGGAAATGTCGGTAGAAATTGTGATGAACAATATAGTTTAGATCAACTGGAGAAAAAATATGTTAGTATGACAAATACTGATAAAATAATCTTAACGAATCCCAGCGATTTGAATATAAGAGTTACTGAGGACTTCACGCCTGACAAATCTATAAAACCCATTCAACAAATATATAGTAAAACATCCCTTGCTGCTCCAATTTTAGCATCCGCAAAACACGAAATTATATTTAGTATTACTCAAAAAGATTATGAAAAAGTGAGTCATTTCATTAGCAGCAAAATCCAAGAATTGATGCCATATATAATCAACAACCCCAAGGGAATAAAAGATGATAATTCTGATAATCCTTTAAGAAAAATATTCAAGGAAAACACAAAAACTGGGAAAGTTGAAGACATCGCTTTTGCCAATCCACTTAAAATCGTTCCTTCCAGAGATTCTATAGTATTCAGCTGGCACGAACATCTTTTTAATTATGATATTTCTAATAGTAAGATAACCAAGTTTGATGTGGAGTCCTGGAATTTTGATTTTTCTTCTGGAAAGATACTTTATAATGAGAAGCTGGGCAAACAATGTATTCTTAGACTGATTGATATAAATACGGGCAAGGATATTGATGTTGGTCGGTTTGAGGGAGGTTGCAAACCTTTAGCAATCGAAGATGATTATATTGTATGGGTAGAGGAAGAAAAAAAAGGTTCTTGTAGAATAGATAGTAGTATTTCTTGCTCCTCACATTTTGATTGTGTAGGCAAGTATTGCTCCAAAAGTGGAAAAAGTTGTGTTGATAGTTCTGATTGCGACCAAGGGGAGCATTGCAGAGAAGACTATTGTCAAAAAAATGAACAAATTTATCTAAAAGACTTGAACACAGGAAAGATAAAAAAGATAGAGAACATTGATCATATTGATTTAGACACTTTGGACATTTCTAATGATAAAGTAGTATGGGAAGATAATCAGGGCATCAAGCTTTATTTTATATCATCTGATAAAAAAGAAATCATCTCTGAGAGTGGACATAGACCCAAGATTTATGGAAATAAAATTGTTTTTATAGACGAAAAAAAACTCTATCTTTATGATATTACAAAAGGAGAGAAGACATTGCTTCAGGAAGGGTTTGAGGAAGAACATTTCTGGAACATAGAATATGGCATCGATGATAATAAAGTATTTTGGAGAGGCACTGATGGAATTTATAGTTATAACATTAAAACAGAACAAGTTGAGAAGTTGAGCAACACCGTTAATGCCAAAAAAATTGTTTTAGTGGGGGACAACCTATTTTATGTGAAAGAGGAGATAAACCAGTATTACATATATGGTTTTTTGACTATATTCGCCGCACCAAATGCAATTCAGTTTAGGACAAAAAGTGATGTTATCGGAGCAGGAAAATATCGTGCCCTAGATCCTACTGAATATGCTGATATTTATCTAGATGATGGTTATCCTGATATGTCGGTCGGAAGAATACAAGGAATTACTCTGTCTGATGTTTCAAGTTATGTTGCGAGAGATTTGTTCTATCAAGAAATAGGAAAAACAAACAGAATGGTTTTTATTGCAAGATCTTTTGATTATGACATAAAATTATCCCATGAATGGACAAAAGCATTTGAAGAAGTTGGTTATGACGCCGAGTGTAGTATTCAGCCGACTAAAACGGTTTCGGTCGAGAAGCTATGTTGCGATGTTGACAAACGCGGAAAAAATTGGCCAAAGCTTTGGAAAAAAAGAGATTTAATTTCATATATGGATCACGGGTCTTCTAGGTGGGCTGGAATTAAATATTCAGATATACCTTATTTAGAAAATTCAATTGTATATAATGACGCCTGTTCCACTTGTTCTACTTTCGATCATCACTCGTTTTGTAATAATGTAATAAGGAAAGGTGGTCTTGGACATATAGGTGCGGTATGCATAGCTTATACGGGAAACACCATCTATAAAGATACGATGGTGGGTATTTACAAAGAAGATATGAGTCTTGGGGAAGCCTTTGCAAAATCTTATGTCTATGATGAATATAAGTATATGACCACCTTGTTGGGAGATCCAACATTAGATTTGAATCCAACTTATAATCTAAAGGAGGAGTTGCCATGGCGATATTAAAAAAGATTTTGGTGGGCTGGTTATTATTAGCTTTTTTTATAAATATTGTTAG
>JAGGXF010000021.1 GCA_021163205.1 Candidatus Aenigmatarchaeota archaeon | reverse complement strand
ATTTAAATTAATTTTAAATATTTTTCTTTTATTATTTTTACTATTATAAGGTGATATATATGACGGATGGATCTGAGAAGGATTGGGATAAGCTAATAGCGGTAGCAGAGTCAGAACTTTGTGTAGAGCGCTATGAGGAAAGGGAAAGGTTTAAAGGTATTGACCTGAATAAGGAAGTAGAGTTAATTGGGTCAGAGAAGAAGATATATAACACAGTTAAGGAGTTATGCCAGAAATATCCTAAAGGAGTTACTCCAACCCAAGTAAAACGAAAATATGAGAAAATGTATGGGGAGAAAAAAAGTACACGTCTGATTGCTCATTTCCTGCATCAACTGAATATTTATGGTTTCTTGAATGAAGACCGAGGGGGGAAGACTGATCCTAAGAAATTTAGATATAGTCCAGTTGAATAACCAAACGTTCTAATAAGCGTGTTCATAGGTTTTGACATCGTTGACAAAACGAATGCATAGGTTGTTAATTATTGATATATCATCCAATTATCTGCAAGAATTTTGAGAGTGTTTTATTTCTCCACACACGCTCCGCTCAAATCCATAAGTGCTACTTCTGGGTCTTCTGCCTTGACAACGCCCGACGCCACCAAGATGCCTTCTGCACCGAGTTCCATTGCTTTTTTAACGTCTTTCCCGGTCTTGACTCCAGCCCCGCACAGAACTTTGATATTTGGATTTACTTTATGAACCCCCCTAACAGTCTCTTCTATAAGTTCGGGCTTGGCTGTGGACACAGAGATGTCTCCACCTATCAGTTCTGGTGGTTCGACAGCTATGAAGTCGGGTGAGAACTTTGCTATCTCTTCCGCCTCTATCGCAGACGGCGCACAGACTACGGTTGTCAGTCCAAGTGACCTTGCTTTTTCAATGTTTTTCTTTATGTCGTCAAAAGGAACAACATCTTCGGAGTGATTTATTATGACGCCGGTTGCTCCAGCATCTTTTAATGATTCTCCCAGCACGTGACCAGTGTGTGCGCCAGGTTCTATGGGATCGATGTGTTGGCTATAGGCAGGAACAATCTTTGCAACCTCTTTTAGGTCAGCAAGTTGCGGTGCAAGAATTATTTCTGCGCCAGTCTTTTCCGAAACCTTTGCAGCGCTTTTCGCAAGTTTTATAGCCTTTTCTCCGATAGATTGCAAATATGTTTTCATATTTACTATTATTATCGGTTTTCTCATTGTCATGTTTTCTCACCTCTGAACATGAATTAGTATGAAATAACAAAAGAAAAAGAAGGCGCTACTCCACCTTCTCGAATCTATCTTTGAGTCTCTCCATCACTTTTGGTAGCGTTGTGTATTCCATCTCTTCCAAAGGTAATCTGTGTGGCTCAAATGGACCGTGTCTTCTCATATAATCTGCGATTTCGAGCGCCTTTCTCCTTGCGTTGTCAAACCCGACGTCAGCAAACAAGTCTACAGGGCCCACAAGCTTACCTTCAGCCAGTTGGAATCCTAGCGCAACAACTCTTGGCGGACCGTCGAATCGTGTGCACATCGCATCTTTTTGTGCAACAGGTATGATTGGTCCGTTGTGCGAGCCTCTCATCCAGCCAGACACCAGGTGAGGGAATGCGAATGGTTCTAATACCTCTCCCAAGGCAGGTAATCCTGATTGTGCCCGAACAACAGCAACAGGGTCATCTTTTCCTATGTATTTTTTGGCAATCTGGAAAAGTTTCTCCGTGCTTATAACAGCCACCGGCTCATCCTCTGGCAACTTTTCTCCGCTCTTGGGATAGACACGCTTTATTACGTAGCGAGACTTTGCTCCGAGCAAAGCCAACATTTCGTACATTTCCTCGGGTGCATTCATAAATACCCTTTTATGTTCCTTTATATCCCATATTTCAAATTTGAAACCAGCGTGAAAGTTGGGGTCTATAACCAAACCAGCTGTGTTGAACGGATCTGCGAACATCCTGTATATCGGTAGGTTGAATGCACCGGGCTCTGTTTTGTCCATCATAAATGTTATGATAGGTTCTCCCTTTCTTTCCGTGAATTCCATTTCAGCAATGCCAGGTCCCATTCCTCTTATATTTCCCGAGAATGCATCCTTTAGCATATCCTGACCAGCACCATAGAGCTTCAGTTTTTTCGCGACTCCGGTAGCTTTCTCGAATATATTCCATGCTAAACCGTGAATATCCTTTGAGTCAACACCCTGCTGGTGCGTCATTATTAGTTGCAGGTCATCGCCACAACTCGTCACATGATAGTCTATTAGAAGTTTGCCTTTCTCTTTTGCTAGTTCTTCCTCAGCGGTTTTGATTAACTCCGGATGAACCTTTGAGTGTCCTGGCCAACCACCAACATCCGCTTTTATCAAAGAAAAAGTTATTTTTCCCATACTAAAGCCCCCTTTCAGTTTTTTATAATTATCTGACTAACTATTATTTCGATGCATATAAATAATTGTGCTCTGGCCCATGTTTTATTTTCGGTTAGTGAATAAATTTAGAAATAGACAAGCAAAATATATTGCTAAAAAGGAACGTAAAAGGCGATTTCATGCGCGTTGCCATGATAGGGTGGGAGTTTCCCCCAAACATAACGGGTGGCTTGGGAACGCATCTGAGAGAACTGACAGCAACACTTGGAAAGAGGTGCGAACTGCACGTGTTTATTCCTGGGGTAGAGGATTTTATTGAAAGACACGAAAGATTTACGGCACATCTGATAAAAACACCAAGAATAAAAAATATATACGAAAATATGGACATAGTTAAGAATTACAATAAAGAGGTTGTCAAGCGCGTCATAAAGCTAGATGTTGAAAAGCCGATAGATGTAATACATGCACACGACTGGTTGACTGCTGCTGCCGGTATAGAGCTAAAAACATTTCTAAAAAAGCCACTTGTTTTTTCTGTTCACAGTCTCGAAAAGCAGCGCACACTGAGGGATTTGGACAACTACCCATCGCAGATGGAGAAACTCGGTGTAGAAAAATCAGACGCTGTTATTACTGTCAGTAAAATGATGAAAAAAATACTTGTTTCTGATTTCGGTGTCAACGAGAAAAAAATAAAAGTCATATACAACGCTTACGAAGAGCGGGCTTTCGAGTATGTAGATATTATAAAGAAGTATATATTGAGAAAACCTCTAATCGTTTTCTTAGGTCGGCTAACCGAGCAGAAGGGACCTGAGAATCTCATATACGCCGCTAAAAAAGTGCTGGACAGAAAAAAAGCGAATTTTGTTTTTATAGGTGCAGGACATTTGATGGAGCCTCTGAAGAGATTCGCTCGAACGCTCGGCATAGAAAATCAAGTTATGTTCACGGGCTTTGTGAGCGAAGATGAAAAAAAATCTTTCTTGCAGGAAGCTGATATAATTGTTTTGCCTTCAAAACACGAACCTTTCGGTATAGTGGCATTGGAAGCTTTGTCGTTCAGAAAGCCCACGATTCTGTCAAAAAACTTCGGTGCACTCGAGCTTGTCAGAGACGCCGTTGTCGTTTCAGACACGAAATCAGACGCACTGGCGTCGGCCATTCTAGATTTGCTGGGCAGCGATGAAAAAAGAAAACAGCTTTCAAAGAAAGCCGAGGAAGTTGTGAAGAGTTTGCCGACATGGGAGGATGTTGCTAATATGACCATAGAGGTCTATGACGGAGTCGTATATTCCTAGATGGTTAGTTGTTTCGAATGGTTACATGTATCTGTATCCACATTCAACTACAAACATTGACCCAGATATTGTATCGCCAAGACCAACCGTTGTTTTTGGGTGACCGACAACCTTCGTCGGCAAGAATATGATTGTATAATCACCAACCCGAGCTACTCCGTTCTCCATACCTATTTCTTTTTCTAGTTTTTCCTGCTCTTTTAGACCTGTCTTCGACAGAGATATAGAATCAGCTATTTCAAGGTCCTCCATTTTTTCTATGGAGCCAGAAAACGCTGCAGCAGCTGCCAGATCAGATGCAAATAACATAGCTTTCTTTATCTTTTCCGGCGAAGCCCATCCAGAGTCCTTATACAAATTAATATAATAACCAAGCGTGTGAACGTGGACACGCTTTAATCCAAACTTTTTTGCAATTTTTTTCATATACTTTATAATTGAAAGCGCGTCCGGCAGGTCTATTTTTTCTTCATCGAGCTCTGCTATTTGCCTAAGTTCATCTTTGTTCATACCAACACTATCAACGTGGTATAGGATTTCCACAATTTTTTCTCTGAGCCATTCGTCTTCCATGCACGTTAGCTCCAAATGTGTTGGTATGTCTCTTTTGGCAGCTCCATCAATCCATTCTATCGTTTCTTTTATTATTTTTTCAGCTGTTGTGCCATCCCTGTATTTTTTCTTGAGAAGATGCAATCCGGCCAATATGATAGCATCTATGTCGATGTTATTAATGTCAGGCCACTCCGGTCTGTATTCTTCCATTTGCGAGCCTGCAATGAAGCGACCATTTTGATTTGACCGAATATTAAACAACTCATCAGTTCGATTAAATTCAAACACCCAGTTTACCTTGCTTTCCTTCGCGTCGGCGCACTCTGTCACGGGCTTTCTTGTCGGACAGAGCGAAAAAACATTTTTATGCAAAAGACCAGCTTGCTCTTTTGACAGCACGGGCGAGTATACAGTAGGGTAGCCACCAAGGATAGCGATGAGATTTGCTATTATGCCAGCTTGTCCACCAATTCTCGTTTCTTTTCCCAAGTTGTCCTTATAGAGATTTTCCAGCCACTTAATAACACTTGGGTCTTCTATAACCCACTCCTGGCTACCGTATCTCATCGAGTCTATTATGCCGACAAAAACATCCTCGATCGAGTTTATCTTTTTTCTTGGTTTTATCAGGTCTTGCAGTATAGCTTTTCTCGTGTTCTTATTGACAAGTTTTTCAAGCCGCTTGTCAACATAGATTATTTTATCTATGTTGACATTAAATCCAAGAAATACTTTCAATGTCCTGATTACATCCAGCGGGTCTTTTTCTTCTCTGGTCCGTCCATTTTCAAACAGCAAAACCTTTTTTGTTGTTTTATCTCTTACCCTGGCAAATATCGTGACTTTGAACTTCTTGAACAGACTTTTGAATATAAGTGTGTAAACACCGGAGAGGTTTTCTATAACATTTTTTTCGTTGATAGTATAGACAGAAAAGCCATGAGTAGTTGAGGACCGGGGTAAGAATATCCTTTCTTCCACGTCTTCGACAACTATAGCAACATCTGCATCTGTAACCATTTGCCCAGAGTCAAATACCCTTGTAAAAATAATGACATACTCGCCTATTCTTTTCACTTCAGAGACTATTTCCACCATTTTATCATCGCTATCTTTGCCTATCTTTATCTAAAAAGCAAAACAATATAATTAAGATATTTAAAAACCCCCAATAAAAAGGTTTCTATGGGTGTGGTGCTTTTTGTCGGAAGGTTTCAGCCATTTCACAGGGGTCACAAGCACGCAATAGAAAAACTTCAGAAAAGATATGAAAAAGTCAACATAGTAATAAGCGGGCCAAAAAAACTAGATAAGAAAAATCCTTTTTCCTTCGCTCTCCGAAGAAAGATGATAGTATCTTCTCTGAAGCACAAAAACTACAAGATTTTTATTGTGCCTGATGTCGACTCAGACACAGAATGGACAAAAACAATAATGAAAAAAATGAATTTCGATGTTGTTGTTACGGGTTCCTCTTGGGTGAAGCGGTGTTTTGTTGGGATTAAACCCGTGAAGAGACCTGATTTTCTCGAGAGGAGAAAATATAACGCGACGCGCATAAGACGTCTTATGCGACGTGGAAAGCCATGGAAGCGTCTGGTGCCGAGAAGCGTGGCGAGCATGATTAAAGTTGAGGATGTAAAGAGGTGATTGTGTGCACGAATATGCAATAGCTAATGATATAATCCAGACAGCAAAAAAGAACGCTGGTGACAAAAATAAAATAAAAGCAATAGTGGTTGAGGTTGGAGACCTAGGCCATTTGCCTGCTGAAGAGCTTGAGCATGCTCTGAAAGGGCTTGTCAAATGGGATATAAAGATTTTGAAGAAGCCCGGACTTGTTAGATGTGATTGTGGATATGAAGGTGAGCCAAAAATATTGGAAAAAGCACACAGCTACACGAGGTTTAACTGTCCGAAATGTGGAAAAGAGCTGAGTGAAAATAATATTATAGACGGCGACAAGATTATTTTGAAGGAAGTTATTATTGACTGAGGTTAAAAAATGTGTCTGGCAATACCTGCAAAGGTTATTGAGGTAGATAAAGAGGAGATTCTGGCAGAGGTAAAAGGACAAAAGATCAGGGCAAGCACAGAACTTGTAAAACCAAAAATAGGTGATTATGTTCTTGTTTATGGCGGATTTGTTATGGATATCATTGACAAAAAACAGGCGGAGAAAATTCTGAAGCAGGCATGATAGTATTGTAATTGATAATGCATTAGAGAAGCGGATATGACATAACGATAGGATGCGAAGGACACAAACAATCTGGTGAGTACTTGTCAGGGTGTTGTGTATGTTTGATTCTGAACAGACAAAAAGGCTCTTTCTTAGATATGCGATACCATGCAGTGAGGTTCTGATAAAGCGCGGTAATGTGAAATCGAGCACCATAGAAAAAATAAGGACGAAACTCGTTAAGAACGAAAGCGTAGATGTTGACCTGGAAAAAATTTTTACCATAGCTATCAGGATGCTCAAGATTCTAGCAAGGCAACAAAAAAAGAAAAAAATAGATGTGGAAACGATTCACGAGTATTTTTGGTTCAGGCATTTTCAAGCCATAGAACAGCGAAACATGATATATAAAGACATACCTGTTCAACGTTGCATTGTCTGGCCAGGTATTGTTAAAAAAGAAACTGTTAAAACGCCACTTGGAGAAAAAAAATACAAAAAGGATTTTGTTCCTGACGCAAACCCGGGCGATTGTGTTGTCGTCCACTACGATTATATCGTGGAAAAAATAACCCAAAAGCAATACGACGATATTTTGGATTTCTACATGAAAGATGCGGCGATGAAAAACGTGTTGAAAAAATTTAAATCCCAAGGTTGATAAATATATGAATATGAAAAAAGAAACGATGGGAACTCTGTTCGCTCTTGCGACAGCAGTCATAAGCGGTTTCTCTATAATAGTCAATAAGTTTTTTGTTGCCTCTATAGACCCAACGGTCTTCACAGCAGTTAGAGCTTTTATCATAGGATTGGCATTTCTGATAATAGCGTTTTACAGGAAGGATTTCTCGAAGGGTGTAAAGAAGATTAACTGGCCTGTTATGTTGCTCATAGGATTCATAGGGGGTGCTGTAGCATTCTTACTATTTTTTACAGGTCTTGGTCTTACGACAGGCGGACGTGCCGCTTTTTTACACAAGACATTACCACTCTACACAACCCTGCTTGCGTTTCTATTTCTTAAGGAGAGAATCACAAAAAAACAAGCATGTGCACTTGTGCTTATGTTTCTTGGAACAATGGCTATTTATTGCACCAAGATAAATCCTGCTGAGCTTTGGTCTAATCCATCATTCGGTGACAAGCTTATCATAGCTGCTACATTTTTATGGGCCGTTGAAAATATTCTGGCCAGGGGGGTTATGATAAAGAAAGAGTCCAACTACATTGTTACATTCTCGAGAATGTTCTTTGGTTCGATCTTCTTATTTTTAGCTGTTTTTTACTTCGGCAAGGCGGATATACTATTTACGCTGAGCCATGAGCAAATAATAAAAATCATGGTATCCACGCTCTTCCTTTTCGGTTACGTGTTTTGTTGGTATAACAGCATAAAGTTGATCAATGTTTCGAAAGCATCGACTTTACTTCTTCTGGCCCCACTAGTATCCCTTATACTTGGCGTTGCTGTTTTTGGAGAGCCAGCACCAGCAATGCAACTTGCCGGCTCGGCAATGATTTTACTAGGCGCGTTTCTGGTTTCTCGCGTCAAGAGCGAGTTTGTTAGCGGCATTTGACTATTGGCGTTTAACCATGAATAAAAAAAGTTATAAGAGAAAAGTCTTTGTTTTTGGTTCTCACAACGACCCACAAGCATGGAATATTGCGGACAAAATAAAAAAGGACTTTCCAGCTGTCGATTTTGTTAAGACAGAAGACCCATTTGTTATAAGAGAAGAAAAAGATGTTGTTCTGATGGACGTAGTAAACGGCTTGGATAAACCACAACTCCTGTCAGAAAACGATATTAAATCCAGACGCCTTTCAACACTTCATGATATGGACCTTGGTTTCGTTATCAGTCTTCTCAAGACTATGAAAGAAATAAGAAACATAAAGATAATCGGAATACCTTTTGACGCAAAGGCAGACGAAGTAAAAAAACTCTGCTTGAAGCTCTTTGATAATTCTTTATGAAGCTCTTAGAAAATTTCAAAAGCTTTATTAACACGCCAAGATATAATTAATAATTATATTGGTTTTGATAAAGTGTTTAGATAGAACAGAGGGTGGTAGATAATGAAAAATCTTTTTGCGGTGCTTGTTGTTCTGCTTCTGGTCATGCCTGTTTTTGCACAGGGACCGGTTGGAAATGCAGCAGCAAAACCAGTTATCCAAAAGTTAGCAATTCTCGGCAAGGGCATAGCAACAAACCCATCAGACCTCATGGATTTCAAGATTATCAAGATAGGTATTGGTGAAGTGAAAGTGAGTTTACTCGGCGAGGAAACAGAGCTTGTTGTTGGTGTGCTTTACTTAGACAGCGATAAATACAAAGTGAAAGATGTTGTCTTAGGTAACGGGTCAATCGAGGCCAACCTCTATTCAGGAGAAGAAAAGGTAGGCTCTATTAATGCCGAATCAGTAGAAAAGGAAGACACTGAAGTCTGGGTTGGAACAATAGATGTGGGCGGAGCAACATATAATGCATACGTTTTAGGAGCTGTGAGAAAAGCTAGGCCATTGGAAATTGCACAAAAAGTACGAAGCTTCTGCGAGGAGAACCCAACAAAATGTAAAGCTGTCGTGAAGGCAATAGGAAACAGGTACTGTGAGAAAAATCCAACAGACCCCTCATGCAGGGAAAAGGTGAAGAGTTTTTGTTTAAACCATCCGGACGATCACAGGTGTAAAGAAATATTCAAGGAATATTGTGTTGACAACTTGGACGATGCCAGATGCAGATATGCGCTAAGAGTTTATTGTAAGAATCATCCGAATGAAGACAGATGCAAGATTTTCTTGGTTCAAACAACAGAAAAATACTGCTTGCAGCACCCTAAGGCACCGGCTTGTGTAAAAGTCGCTAAGGTGAGAAAGCTGGTAAAAGAAAAGATTAGAGCGCGCAGGGTAAGAAGACTTGGAAGAGTAAGGTCAAGTCAGGTTGTTAATCCACCAACAACAAACGAGACTGTCGAAACTGGGCCAGAAGCAAATACAGAGATTAACACGACAAACGTAACAGGTGAGTAACTATGATGAAAGAACTTTTGTTGTTGACGCTGTTGTTATCACTTATTTTTGTTAGTGGCTGTGTTCAGCAACCAGCGACAACAGGCGAGGCTACAGCAGAAAAGCAGGCCATGGATGTCGTGGAACAGGAAATGAATGAAGCTATAGAGAACATGACAATGGAAGATATAGAAAATGCCATAACAGAGTAGCGCTTGAACAGGCCGATAAATCGGCCATTATTTTATTTATTTTTGTATGTTATTTACCCGATTTTTATCTTTTTTTCGCCATCACTTTATTATTTCTGGTATCTTTTCTATGATGTCCGTTGCCAACAAACCAGGTCCTTTTTCTTTCGCTACCCTATCACCGGCAAGCCCTGATATGTAAGCGCCGAGACAGGCGGCCCTGAAAGGGTTCAGCCCCTGAGCAAGCAGAGAGCCGACTATACCTGTCAGAACGTCACCTGTCCCACCTTTTGTCATATAAGGATTTCCTGTTTTGTTCAGTTCAACATTTTTTCCATCCGAAATTATATCAATTGGACCTTTTAGCAAAACCACGAGACCGAGCCTTTTCGCGACCTTGGTTACGATCTTCTTGTTTTTCTCTATGCTTTTGCTAAGCTTGTCGAATAACTCAAACTCTTTTCTGTGAGGTGTCAACACAAAACTTTTTCCATTCATGTTTTTGTTAACAACCACCAGGGCATCCGCATCTACTACACCCGGTTTTTTTGTTTCTAATAAAAATTTTTTAACGATACCCAAAACTTTTTTATTTTTTCCCAGTCCGGACCCAACACAGAATGCGTCCGCCCTTTCTATTTCTTTTTTTATAGCACTGAGAGAGAAGTTAGTTGGTCGCACAATAAGGTTCGGTGAGAACGATGCAATGATATCTGCTTTTTCCTTTGGTGCTATAATCTCTACGAGGTCTGTGCCAGACCTTAGTGCCGCCATCGCGACAAGTGCAGGCGCGCCCGTATATTCATACGCCAGCACAGCCAGTCGACCAAAATCTCCCTTGTGGCTGTTTTTTGGCCGTTCTTTATAAAAGTCAATCATAACCACCTCACCTCTAGAAAATGCGTGGAGCATGAAATACATGGATCATAAGCTCTTATCAGTTTCTCCAGTTCAAGCACAACATCTTTCTTTTTTTTCTTTAGTATGTGAGGAAGAAAAACTTTGACATCATCTTCTATGCTCCTCAGGTTTTGCGCAGTTGGTGTTATTATGTTTGCTCTATTCACACGCCCGTGTCTGTTGAACCTATAATGATGAAAAAGCACGCCTCTCGGTGCCTCAACAGCAGCGAAGCCCTCATTGACATTTTTCAGGCGCTTCTTTTCTCTTGGGGCTTCTTTTTTGATTTTGATGTTCTCAAGTATTTCAATGCTTCTATCAATACAGTATAAAATCTCAACTGCCCTGATAAAGTTGCTTGAGAATGGCGAATCTAGTGATAATTTTATTTTATCATATTTTTTTACAGGGCTTCCGTTTATAGTAAACCTTGCAAGCGGTCCAACCCTATATGATTTACCTTCTATTGTTGTTGTTTTTTTCGGTTCACCGTGGTACTCCTTGATATATCTTCGATAATCTTCTTCTATCTCTTTTTCTCTTGTTGATACCACCCCATCTATGAAAGAGTGGTCTTTATTTCTGAGTGCAATTACTTCTGTTTTTCTTTCGAATTCCTTTTTCAGAAACCCTTTCATAAGTTCGATTGTTTTCAAAGCTATCTTGCGTTTTTCTTTCAAGCTCTTAACCAGTTTATTTATATCGTCTTGGTTTGGTAATTTATCAAAACCGCCAATTCTGCAACTTATTGGGTGGACAGGACGGCCTCCTATGATAGTAATGATATCGTTTCCGATCTTTCTCAGCAAGAGTGCTTCTTTCAGTTTTTTTCCATGTTTTTTACTCATTTGAATCGCGCTGTCATACCCGAGATAATCAGGCAGCGCTAGGAAGTATAGATGGAAAACATGACTTTGTATTATACCTCCCATGTGCAGGACTTCTCTCAGTTTTTTTGTTTGGCTGCTTGGTTCTATATTGAGCGCGTGTTCCATAGCCTTCAACGATGCCATCTGGTGGGCAGTAGAACAGATGCCACATATCCTACTGGTAAGTTCTGGTGCTTCTTCGTATGACCTGCCTTTTACAATAGACTCAAAATATCGCGATGACTCGAAAATTTCTAGTTCAGCTTTTTGAACCTTTTTACCGTCAACCTTGATAGCAAGATTAGCATGGCCATATATCTTGCAGATGTGGTCTATCGTTATTTTTTTCATTTTACTCACCAAAAGCATTTCCAGCGAATTTTCTGAATTTTTTTCTTATGTCTCTCGGTTTCATGCCGAATTTTTCAAACATCTGAAACAACTTTGATATATTCGCATTAGGTATCGGTCCGCGACATCCCTCACACGCCTGCCCGTTCTTCATGCATATCGCGTCACAGCCCGCGGCTGTTATTGGACCCATGCACGGAATACCTTTTTTCAAAAAACAATCATCGCCTTTCAGGGGACACTCTGTGCAAACCGGAGAAGTATTTTCCCTGTATGGTAAGCCTCTTTTCAGATGTTTAACAAGTTCTATGAATTCCTTTCTACTTATTGGGCATCCACGCAACCTATAGTCCACCTTAACAAATTTATACAATGGTTTCGCAGTTCCAAACGGTCGGCCTCGAACAAAATTCTTTAGACCGGAAATGCCACCAAAGCATGCGCAGCTCCCGAGTGCAACGAGAATCTTACTCTCTTTTCTTATCTTGCGCAACTCTTCTTCCTCTTTTTTGTTCGTTATCGCACCCTCAACAAAAGCAACATCAAATGGACCTTCTATATTTTTTTCTTGAATTAGATCAAAATCTATTATGTCAATATAGTCCATAAAATCAAGCGTACCATCCTGAACATTGAAAATCTCTAGCAGACACCCTATACAGCCAGCCATCCAAAAATTACCAATTCGCAGCTTCTTTTGTTTTTTTGATCTTTTCGTTGTTTTTTTCATTCACACCACTGTTAAGGTTCTACTCATTGTTTTTTAGTTCATGCTCTATTAAGACATTCTCAACCAAGTTAAATAATTTTTTCTTCGAAATTTTTTATGTTGTCGAGTCTGAAGACAGGTCCATCTTTGCATACGTAATACGAGCCAATATTACAATGGCCACACAAGCCAGTTCCACAGTACATGGTTTTTTCAAGCGATGCATATATCTTTTTGTCTTTGAACCCTTTTTTTTCTAGCGACTGAGAAACAAATCTAACCATAATCGGTGGGCCGCATATTATTACGGTCGATATCGGTCTCATTTTCGCTTTTTCTATCAAATCTGTTACAAGGCCTGTTGGCAGGTGACACCCCTTTGTCTTTCTTTCTACTATCAGCTCTGAAAATTGCCACTTTTTTAGTTCGTCTTTAAATATCATGTCTTCAAAGGTCTTTGCGCCGTAAAACAACTTTTTCACATTTTTCTGTTTTTTTTCTATGAGCGCTTTCAGTGGTGCTAAGCCAAAGCCACCAGCCACCAACACATATTGTTTTGCTGTCGGAAAACAATTACCATAAGGTCCGCGTATGTAAACAATGTCACCAACTTTTTTCTGGAAGAGAGCGGTTGTGACCAAACCCAGTTTTTTCACGGTAAGCTCGATATAATCTTCATTTATGGACGAGACAGATATCGGAGCCTCTCCGACGGTGTTTATAGACAAGAAAATGAATTGTCCAGGTTTGATTCCACCAAGTTTGTTTTGAACGCGAAACGTAAGAATGTCGGGCGCCTCTTCCTTAATTTTCAATATTTTCGTTCGCTTTAGTTTGTCCATTCGTCTCACGTGATTCTCATTTTCACATAATTTTTATTGGTTATACACACTAATTTATTATTTGCTCAATATTTTTCGTATGTCTATACCGACGGGGCATGTTTCGATGCAACGACCGCACCCAACACATCCCATGTGACCGTAGTGATGTTCAAAATAAATGAACTTGTCTAAGACGAACTGCCTTAGTCTATCTGTTCTCTTATTTCGCAATATCAGATCACCAGCAATCCTTGAAAAATCTCTCTCCATACAGGATGCCCAGACGCGCTTCCTGACACCTCTTTTAAGGTCTTGCTCGACAACATCTACAACATCAAAGCAATGACAGGTTGGGCAGATTGTTGTGCACGAACCACAAGCCAGACATTCTTTCCAGTTATCGAAATTGAGTTCCTTGAGTTTCTGAAGTTCTTTCTTATTGAAGAGGACCTTTTTCTTGAATTTCAGTCTTCTTTTCTTCGGTTTTTTTCTGGTATTTGGTATATTTTTCAGTAGTTTATTCACCAGTTTTCTTCCCACGCTTGTTTTGGGCTGCAAAAAGAAAGATTCACCTTCATTTATGACCCACAAGTCAGCATCACCATTTCTCGGGTTTATACCAAAAGACGCGCAGAAGCAAGAGTCGTCTGTTTTATTACACGCCATTCCGATGAGTATTGCATTTTTTCTTCGTGCTTTGTACCACAAGTCATTTTCAAATATTCTGTCCATAATCTCAATTGCAACAAGATCACAAGAGCGCAGTCCGAATATTATTGTCTTTCTTTTCAGGCGTGGCTTGACTATTCTTATTTTTTTCTCTGAAAATCTCATCATTATTTCTTCGCGTGGAAAGAATATGCTTTTTGCGGGCATTTCAGTTTTTGTGTAATCAAAGCATATGTCATCAACTTTTCTAATCCGACCAAACTCCTTTTTTGATGTTGGTGCGTAGAAATCATTTTTTTTAGCCAGTGTTTCAAGAAAAACGAGAAAGTCCTTCTTTTTGAGAAGTTTCATAATTGTATTTATGCTTAACTGTAAATAAATATTTTAGTTAAAGGAGGTGTTGTTGTGGTGGTTCGTGTTGCGATTAACGGCTTCGGAAGAATAGGAAGACTTGTTCTTAGGGCTGGTATTGCTAGCAAAGACATAGAATTCGTTGCTGTCAATGACTTGACAGACCCAAAGACCCTTGCACATTTGTTGAAATATGATTCTGTTCATGGAATCATGGATGCTGACATAAAGGCAGAAGGCGACTCAATAATAGTAAACGACCAAAAGATAAGGGTTTTGAGTGAAAAAAATCCGGAAAACCTCCCATGGAAAGATATGGACATAGATGTTGCTGTTGAGTCCACGGGAATTTTCAGAACAAGAGATGATGCAGAAAAGCATCTCAAAGCAGGCGCTAAAAAAGTTTTGATATCTGCTCCTGGGAAAGGAGACAAGCCACTGGACGCTGAAATAGTTATGGGCGTTAATGACAACATTTACGACAAAAACAAGCACAACATAATTTCAAACGCATCCTGTACAACAAACTGTCTGGCTCCCCTCGTAAAGGTGTTGCACGACAATTTCGGTATCGTGAAAGGTTTTATGACCACAGTACACGCATATACAGGAGACCAGAGACTTCTGGATGCACCACATAAGGATCTGCGAAGAGCAAGGTCAGCAGCTGTTTCCATCATACCTACAACAACAGGCGCTGCAAAGGCAATCGGTCGTGTGATTCCAGACCTAGCTGGCAAACTGGATGGTATGGCGATCCGTGTCCCTGTTCCGAACGCTTCATTAGTTGACCTAGTTTGTATAGTACAAAAAGAGGTCACCAAAGAGGATATAAACAACGTGTTCAAGAAGGCAGCAGATGGTGATATGAAAGGCATACTACAATATACAGAAGAGCCGATTGTGTCTGCAGATGTTATAGGCAATCCACATTCATCAATCTTTGATGCGCTATCCACGAATGTTAACGGTAATCTTGTAAAGGTTCTTTCCTGGTATGACAACGAGTGGGGATATTCCTGCAGAATGGTGGATCTGATAAAACACATGATGAAGTAGTGTTTCAGCACCAAGAGTTGTGATTATTAGATTTAGATAGTGTTTGGGATTATACTGTAGCTGCCAACTGGGTTATTTTTAATTTTATTTGGCTAATTCACAAATAAAATAAAAAGTAATAATAAAAAAACCATATACTGGGGGTGTTTTTGTGTTCAAAACGCTGGACGATGTAGATGTTTCTGGCAAGACGGTCCTTGTCAGGGTTGATATCAATTCTCCTGTTGTTGATGGTCAAGTGCAAGACAATCCAAGAATAAACGCAGCAGCTGGTACACTTAAAGAGCTATCTGATAAAGAAGCGAAGGTTGTTGTGCTCGCACATCAAGGTAGGCCCGGTGACAAAGATTTCACAAATCTTGAGCAGCATGCTGAACTACTGACAAAGCATGTGGGCAAGACTGTTATGTTTATTGATGATATATATGGAGAAAAAGCCATTCATAAGATAAGAACTCTGAAGAAGGGAGATATACTTCTCCTTGATAATGTGCGAAGCCTCAAGGAGGAAATGGCAAAGGTTACTCCAGAGGAGCATTCGAAAGCAGAATTTGTTCAGACCTTGGCAAAAGAGGCTGAGCTTTTCGTGATAGATGCCTTTTCTGCTGCGCATCGTGGACAGGCATCACTCGTAGGTTTTATGTTTTTATTACCAACAGTGGTTGGAAGGGAGATGCAACACGAACTCGAATCACTCGAAAAAATAAAATCAGAAAAAGCCGTACTTATTTTGGGCGGAGCAAAACCAGAGGATTCCCTGGAGATTATTAGGCATTTCTCTGAAAAGCAGATTCTTCAATCTGTGCTCACAACAGGCATTGTTGCACAGGTTTTCACAGCAGCCAAAGACATTGAAATGGGAGAACCGGAAAAATTCCTAAAGGACAACGATTACTGGAATTTCGTGCCGAAGGCAAAGGAGCTTCTTGATAAGATTGAGGCTAGCGAGAACGCCGGTGACATAAAAATACCTATTGACATGATCACAGAAAGCAAAAAGATTGTTACGATATATGATATGCCCATTAAAGAAAAAATATATGACATAGGGCCAAAGACTTGCGACAAATATGAAAACATAATAAAAGCCGCGAAGTTCATCGTTCTAAATGGCACGGCAGGCCTTGTCGAAGAAGGCTTTAGTGAGGGAACAAAAAGGATATTCACAGCTGTCGCCGAATCTGATGCATTTTCTTTGGTCGGCGGCGGGCACAGCATTTCTGCTATTGAAGAGTTCAAGATACCAAAAGAAAAATTCTCTTTCATAAGTCTTGCCGGTGGAGCACTCATAAGCTATTTGTCTGGAAAAAAGATGCCAGTCTTGGAGTGCTTGAAAACAGCAAAAGGTTCAAAGACTTAAAGTTTTTCGTCATACTTTTCACTACTTAATTATTAGCAAATAAATAATTAGATACGCAAAAGCAAGCCTGGAATGCGTAGTTAGGCAATCGAGAGAAGACCTAACAATATGCGTCGCAAAGAAGAAATTGAGAAAACCGGCAAAGGAGGGATCATTAGTGAAGGCTATTATATTAGCAGGTGGCTATGCAAAGAGGTTGTGGCCAATAACCCACCAAAGGCCCAAGCCATTACTAACAGTAGCTGGCAAGCCTATCATAAATTACATTATCGAGAAGCTGGAAGAAATAGAAGAAATTACCCACATAATTGTTTCTACAAACCAGGCATTTGCGAATGACTTCAAGAATTGGCTTAAGACAACAGATTCTGACAAAAAAATAGAATTATTTATCGAGTCGAGCACAAAAGAGCAAAATAAGTTGGGAACAATAGGTGCGCTTAATCTTTTGTTCGAAGAAAAAATGTTAGACGAAGATGTTATGGTGATAGCAGGGGACAATATCTTTGATTTCAGTTTGCGAGACTTTTTGATATTCTATAAAAAAATAGGGTATCCTGTCGTAGCATTGCACAACATGAAGGATAAAAAAAAGATATCTGGGAGATACGGTGTTGCAATTGTAGACGACACAGGAAAAATAAAGGAGTTCCAAGAAAAGCCTATAAATCCGAAGTCAACCCTAGTCAGCACAGCTTGCTACATATTTCCGAGAGAGATCCTGCCATTATTCTCAAAATACTTGGAAGAAGGTAACAATCCAGATGCCCCAGGATATTTTCTTCAGTGGTTATATCAATTAGTCGATGTCTATGGCTTCGTATTTAATGAAGAATGGTATGATATAGGAGATCATGGTTCTTACCTTGAAAGCAATTTTAAGCATATGACTAATCCACAACACATCGGAAAAAATGTTTTTCTGAAAGACAGCGAAATTAAGGGAAATGTTTTTATCGGAGATAATGTCAGGATTGTCGGTTCTGTGGTGGAAAATTCAATATTGTTCAGAGGCAGCGTTATTGAGAATTGCAACATTAAAAATACTATTATCGACGAGTTTGCAAAGGTTTCTAACATTTCTCTTATAGATTCAACTGTTGGAAGACATGCGAAGTTGAATGGTGGTATAATAATAGAATGAGAATTAATGTCTTTTGAACTCTTAGTCCAACGTTCGATAAAAACTTTTATATGGAGCAGTAGAAAGAATAGTTATGAACAGAAAGCTTGCTCTTATAATTCTTGACGGGTGGGGTTTGAGAAAAAGCAGCCATGCTAATCCTGTTAAAAAGGCAAGTTTCTTTTGGTCGTTGTGGAAGAAATACCCACACACGACCCTTGGTGCCCATAACGGTTATGTTGGCCTTCCAAAAAGGTCGCTCGGCGGTTCTGAAGTAGGTCATTTGCATATAGGCGCGGGCAGACTAGTAAAGCAAGAGATGTTGCTGATAAACGAGGAAATTAAGACTGGTTCTTTCTTCAAAAACAAAGAACTTCTTCGGGCTATCGAGCACGCAAAGAGAAATAAGTCCCAACTCCATATAATGGGTCTTTTTAGTGATGCTTCTATACATTCGCACATAAACCATCTAATAGCATTGTTAAAGTTATGTCACCGCAAAAAGATAGAACCTGTTTTACACTTGTTCGGAGATGGAAGGGACACGCCACCGAAAGCGTTCAAGAAATATCTTCGTGTAATACTCACACAGACCAAAAAGTATGGTGGTCATATACAATCTATAATAGGCAGATATTATGCCATGGATAGGGATAATAGGTGGGATAGAACAAAAAAGGCGTACGAAATGCTTGTTTATGGAAAGGGCAAACGGTTTGATGATTATTTCGAGGCTATAGATTATCAGTACAGGAAAGGCATAACAGACGAGTTTCTGGAACCGCTTGTCTTTGGAGATGCTTTTGTGAGGGATAATGATGCTGTAATCTTTTTCAACTTCAGAGCTGACCGAGCAAAGCAGATATCCCGTTCATTCATAGAAAAGCGATTTAACAAGTTCAAGAGAAAGAAAATAAAAAATTTATATTTCGTTTCTTTCACCGATTATGAAGTCGGGACAAGAGTTGCGTTTCATAGGAGAGAAATAAAAAATACGCTTGGTGATGTTCTTGCTAGTCATGGATTTAAGCAGTTGAGGATAGCCGAGACAGAGAAATTTGCTCACGTGACTTACTTTTTTGATGGCGGGGAATACAGAAAAATGAAGGGAAAAAGAGAAATAATAATACCGTCACCGAAAGTCGCCACGTATGACAAAAAGCCAGAAATGAGCGCGTTTAAAATAACCTCAAAACTATTACCAATTATAAAAAAAGGAACATACGATGTCATAATATTGAATTTTGCCAATGGAGATATGGTTGGCCACACCGGTATTTTACAAGCGGCTGTAAAGGCTGTAAAGGCTGTTGATAAGTGTCTTAAAAAACTTGTGCCTGTGCTAAAAGAAAATGGCTATGATATAATTGTAACGGCAGACCATGGAAACGTAGAAAAAATGAAAGAGCGTGGT
The DNA here is from genome assembly GCA_021163205.1 of Candidatus Aenigmatarchaeota archaeon. GTDB lineage: Archaea > Aenigmatarchaeota > Aenigmatarchaeia > GW2011-AR5 > JAGGXF01 > JAGGXF01. Next base: position 27,219 of record JAGGXF010000021.1, on the reverse strand, counting down.
AAGCCACACACCGCCCACACATTCAATCGAGTACCGTTTATTCTTGTAACGAAAAAAAAATACAAGCTTTCACGGTCTAAAAAAAATTCATTATATAATATAGCGCCAACTGTTCTTCAGCTTCTGAAAATCAAAAAACCAAAAATTATGTCTAAAAGTTTGATAGTAAACAAGAATCAAACATAATCCGGTAAACGAATATTAGTTTAGAGAAGCGTGGCAAGGTGTTGTAATGGCAAAAGCCTATGTAATAAAGGCGGACGGTCGGAGAGAAGAGTTCAGGCCAGAGAAGATAGAGAGAACGTGCCTGCGGGCAGGCGTTTCAAGAAAGCAGGCAAGAGAGATATCGAAAGAAATAGAGAAGCTGGTGTATGATGGTATAACAACACGCAGAATTTATCAGATGGTTTTGAAAAAATTAGAAAGAATAGAGGAGATTTCCAAACCGGCATATTATTATAGATTAAGAAAAGCCATGGCTGAAATCGATGCCGAAAGCTTTGAAAAGTTCGTGAAAGAGCTGCTTGCGTGTCATGGATTTGAATGTGAATGGAATAAAATTATCCCTGGAGCTTCTGTCGAACACCAGGTCGATATCGTGGCGAAAAAGGGTTCTGATTTGTTTTTGGTGGAATGTAAGAGACATGTAAATCCACACAGGTATTGTGGTCTCGGTGTCGTGCTTCAGGTCGAAGCAAGATTAGAAGATATTAAGGATGGATATAAGAGATCCATAAATAAATACGATTTCACGAAAGCGTGGATTGTCACGAATACTAAATTTTCAGAACACGCTAAAAGATATGCAAAAGCCAAGGGTATATTACTAACAGGCTGGTCTTATCCTAAGCGAAGGAGAAAAAGTCTTGAGCTTATGATAGAAGAGAAAAGAGTTTTTCCCACCACCATACTAAAAGCAAGTTCCCCTGTAAAAAGGAAACTGCTCAAGAATGGTTATATAACCTTATTCGATATTTTAATTTCACCAGAAGGTCGATTAGAAAAGGCGATGGGCATAAGCAGGGAGAAGATACATGATTTAGTACTCCAAGCAAGAAAGTTGGTCGAAGATAGTCTTCACTAAAAGAAACCAAACAGAATTAAAAATTACGAAATATTTCTGTAAAAATATTTCCGTGAGAGTGGTGAAAAACGAAAAAACCAACTTTTAAAAGGTTTTTTACTATATTTTAACTGGTAATGGGAAGAGTGTGGTCTTCAGAAGACTATTTCCTCCAAGAAATTCTTCTATCTTCCCATTACTTTTTATTTTTTGTATTTTTTGGTTGTTTGTGATTTGCATGAAAAAGTCAAACGAACAGAGATTGTTTCTGGTTCTTGTTCTTTTTGCGATTATATTTTTCGGAACCTTTTTGCTCGGTTTTTTCGTAGGATACACAGTAAAAGATAGGAAAGTCATAACTGTGGAAAAAAAATTCGGAAAAATAGATGCCGAACTTATAGGGGACTGTCTAAATAAGAATGGATGTCTTCTTGTTTTGAGAAACACAGGAATTGATACAATAAACACGACAGATATCGAGATATACAAAGACAATGAATTTTATGGAACGGTGAACACCTTCAAAGATGACAACAACATAAGTTTTAGTCAAATATCTGCAAACAGGGCAATAACTATAAGAGTCGGGAACATATGTAATGATACTGATTCTGTCTCAGTTATATCAAAAGTGAAGCCGGTTAATAACACGCGCGTCACAGCTTGGTATAAGTCAACAATACTTTGTCCAGAAGATCTTTCATCTTATGAGCAGTCTAAATGAAACAGAATGGCAATATTCTGATGAAAAGCTCACTCAATACAAATTATCGAAACAAGATAAAAGAAATTATAGCCATGTATCAGAGGACGCATCAAACAAAACCGAACAAAATAACCGTGCGCCACAACTTCTATCATTTATTATTTTTTCGTAGCCCTGATAAATAACGCTGAAATTAGTTCTGGGACGCAACTATATGGTCTCATTTGATTTTAATTATTCAAATGATTATTTGGATAAATCAAACAATGAGAAAAGACCACAAACTTTATATACCACTCTCTGGAAAAAATAGATAGCAGTCATTTTGGAGGGAATAGTCATGAATGATGTACTAAGAGGCATTATCTTCATTATTTCAGGTCTGTTATTTTTGTCCGTCTCTGTGTTTGCAATACCCACGGTAAATACAACATCGGAGGTTAATATAACCGTTACCGTCGGGACTGTCACACAAATAGACTTTACGCCAGATTCATTGAGCTGGAGCAATCTAAACCCGGGAGAAATTGGAAGTGAAAAGGACCTTTTTATTGAGAACATTGGTTCCACTAATATAACATATTTATGGTTAAATACAACCCACCCAACAAGCCGACCTTTCGGTTCTGGTTTAACAAGCAGCTATGATGCTGGAAATTTTGTTGTTCTTAAGAGAGAAACAAACGCATCCTGGGCATATTTTTATGTAAATAGGCACGAGTGGAATGAATCCTCGACACTTCCTTTTGCTTCGTTTGACAGCGGATGGAAATATGGTAGATTTAGAACAGCTAACTTTTCAACAGGATCTTACCATGAATTTATATGGACTGTGAACCCAGGAGCAAATGGATTATGTAATGACACGGATGCTAATGCTGCAAAGGGCGATGTCAGAATAGCAAAAACGCCGCACAACTCTTCATCGACGGGCACGACAGATTTCACTTCAACAGGTTCTGATTATACATACTACAACATGTCTAATGCAGGTGGAAACTACACGGATTGGGGATTGGCAGAGGTAACAATAGAAGGATATAAATATTGCATGGCTATCGCGTCAACATGTGATCATGCGATATTCTACAAGTATAACTTGGATGTTCCAGGAGAAGAAGGGGGGTGTTCTTACCAAGATCTGCTCGCAGATGGAACAACCAAGTTTAATCCAGGAGACACGATGGTGTTGAATGTTCGTGTTGTTGTACCCTATGGTACACCACATGGAAGTATAACAGGAAAGTTGACTCTTGTTGCTGCCGGAGTCGAGTAGTGAGTCGAATAGATATCATCCACTCCCCCATCTTTTTATTTTATGTTTTATTTTATGTGAGTTTTACTCTGTGTTCTCATCTCTTTTGTCAGGTCTGCTAATTAATGAGTGTTGTAATTGATTTTTCATGGCACATGTTTTCAATGCCTTGTCCCTATTTCATTTCGTCATACACTTGTCGAGGAATCGAAATTTATCAATGACTAAAATTTATATACCTCTATCGACAATAAATAAGAGAGGAGAATGAAGAGGGATAAACAATCATTTACATCACCATTTTTGTCATCTTGTTTTAGAGCGATAGTCAAAGCGTTAGTCATAACTCTGTTGTTGTCTAATTTTTCTTTGGCTCTTTCTGTTGGAACTGCTCCGGGCCTTCTGAATCTCGGGGACGTTAAACCCGGTGAACGTGTTGTAGGTATGTTCTATATATTGACCAATGCAGAAAGTGACATGCTTATTCAATTATCTTCTACCAACCCCCATCTAAGATTGTTTATGAAAAATGGTGCAGACGGATTTATCCCAAAAAACGCATCAGAGGAGTCAGTAATTGACTGGGTAACATTTCCAGAGAATCCGGTTTTTATATCGTCAAAATCACCGGGGATTGTTGTTCGACTTCCGTCGGGAAAAACCGTCAGTGCAAATGCTGATGTTGAGTTCATATTGCAGGTCCCAAAAGACGCAGAGCCAGGATATCATGTTGGCGCTATAAACCTGAATCCTCAAATATCTTCAACACCTTCTGGCGGAACATCGGTCTCGACCATAGGAATAACAAGATTTTATTTTGTTTTTCATGTTATACCGGAACCAGCAATAAGAAAGGGAAAAGTTGTCAATATTTTCGCCGAACGAGAGATGAAAAATATTGCCAGGTTTGACGTGGTCTTCCAAAACACAGGGACAGTCACAATGACAGCAAAATTAAAGGAGCTAAAACTTTTTGACAAGGACAACAACATAGTGACCGTGCTAAAAGGCGGTGACAAAAAGATTCCACCAAAAACAACAGGAATATTGTCTGTTTTCTGGCGCAGCGATAAGATAGAACCTGGATTGTACACGGCAAAAGTTGTGGTAGACTATTCGACAGGGACTATATCTGAAAGATATAACCTCGAGATACCAAAGGCGATAAAAGCCACACTGCCACCAAAACCATCTAAATTCCCTTGGTGGCTGGTTGTGTTAATTGTGTTATTCGTATTACTCCTGGTTTATTGGAAGTGGTGAGATTGATGAAAAAAAAAGCAAAGAAGAAAAAAGACAAGCGACGAAGAAAGAAAAAATCAAATAGATTTTTACTATTCTTTTTTGTGCTGGTTGTTTTTTTAACACTTGTTTTCTTGATAGAGTTATTTGGTGTTGAGAAAGAGCCAACAACGCTCGCCGTTAATATGTCTAAAGAGCAAAGAGAAGGTATATTTTTTGAAACAATTTTGTTCAGGTACCCGGCAGAGGTTCTAGTCATAAAGCAAAAGAACCTAACAAAGCTGAATATCGGGGTATCTTCTGATACAGATAGGTTTAATTTTGGTAGAATAATACTAAACGTGACACCAGTTGTGACTAAATTTTTGTCAGTTCCCAACAATGGTAAGAGACCCGTGAAAGTTAAAATATCAAGCTATGGAAATATCTCCAGATTTATCAAATTAAGCGAAAACGATATAATAGTCAAGCCAGGGGAAAACCCAGAAATAAGAGTTGTGCTGAATATAACAGGAAATAAAACCAGTACCGGCTATTATACCGGTGAGGTAGACATTAATATAAAGGTACCGAAGTATGACTTTTTAATTCCGGCCCTTTATGCCTCATAGTTTGATGTGTTGCTCGGTCAAATTCAGCCGGGCTAAAAAATTTCAAGCCAAAATCGGTCTGTAAAGAATATGATATCATAGTCGAATTATTTGACAGAACCAAGTCACTTAAGAGGTGAGAAAGAATGTCTAAATCCCTGCGTTTATATCTTGCCGTATCTTTTGGTTTTTTGATGCTTGCGATTCTTTCAATTCCAACGCCAGCAACAGAAGTTAATGTCGACATCACCGGAAAAATTGAGGGGTACCCAGAGTACTTGTACTTCGATAACATAACTAATGGCACATATGAACACATTTATACAGAATGGATGAACAGCGGTTCAGTTAGTTGTAAGGTGAAGATAAGGGCAGACATATTGAAAGACGATGCCGTTGTTTATACTGGGTGGAGCCAAGAAAAGATTATGTTGCCGGGTGCTTATGACACCTTTGACATATACTGGCTTCCAAAAGAAGATGGAAACTATCACGTAGTGTTGACTGCTTATCAATGTTATGAATCAAAAAAAATAAAAGAGATAAATTTCTCGGCTATAGGCACGAACAAAACAAGAGCATCTCTAGAAGATATAGCAGGCATATCCATATCAAACACAAAAGACATGATTAGAATAAACGTGAAAAAAAAGCGCGGTGTGGAGTCTTTACCGCCGCTAGTGGTCATACCTTCGCAATATCCAATGGGGTGGTATTTCGAGTCAAAAAAACTCGAACCCACGCAAGATAAAATAATAGATACCATTTCTTATTATGCGGAGTACTGGAAAGAAGAGCCGATAACGCTAGAAATTGTGTCAGAAGACGGAAAATATTATGCTAAGAAGACCATAAGGTTGAAAGAGCCCAGAGACGTCACCCCATTATATGCCGTCGTGGGCTTTGTCATAGGAGTGATCGTAGTCAAAAAGCTGAATAAAAGACCCAAAAGAAGGGACTGAAAAACTTTATATTAGAAAAAAACAATTATTTAAATATATTATAATGTCTAAATTATATTTTAAGGGTGGGAGTGTTGAGTAGGATAATTGGTATAGTTTCTGGTAAGGGGGGCGTTGGAAAAACCATTACTGCCATTAATCTCGGAATAGCCTTGCAGGAACTTGGAGAACAAGTGACTGTTGTTGATGCCGATATGACTGTTTCCAATCTTGGCGTGCAGCTCGGAACATTTTCTTTTGACGTCTCGTTGCAAGACGTTGTGAGTGGAAAAGAACATATCCTGAATTCTATTCATCATCATCCCATGGGGCTAACAATAATACCATCATCACTATCAGTTGATGACGTTTATACCGGTTTGAAACCAAACAGCAAAAAGCTCAGAAAGGATTTAAAAAAATTGAAAGGGATTGTCCTGGTCGATTGTCCGCCCGGTCTCACAGACGATGCCTTGTCAGTTATGGAGGCAGTAGATGATGTGATTGTTGTGACTAATCCGGACATGCCATCAGTTACAGATGCAATAAAGGTTATAAAAATATCGAGAGACCTGAAAAAAAATGTCTTAGGGATAGTTGTAAATCGTGTCCAGGGGACAAACTACGAGTTAAGGCCCGCTGAAATAGAGATAATGTGTGAAGCACCAATAATATCGAAAATACCAGAAGACAAAATAATAAAGAGAAGCATCTTCGAGGAAATGCCTGTTGTCAAATACAGTCCTTATTCAAAGCCTTCCATAGAATTTAGGAGACTGGCACATTACCTTACAAATAGAGCATTCCAAGAGCCGCGAAATCTATTCTTCAAGCGCCTCCTAGAAAAGCTCAGAGGATTTTAGCTCATTTACTGTGAGATACTCGACTGGCGTGGCGTGAAGATACCAAGTGATGCTAATGGTTAAAAAGCAATATATCGTCGTTGGAGCAATCCTTTTACTGGTGAGTATTGTTAGTGCTGTTCAGATCAGCGATGTACAGATTACTCCAAACCCTTGGATAGAGCAAACAGGGGAAAACACGTATTCCCCCGCCAATATCGTTATTTCTGTAAAATGTACCGAAGCAAACACAAGTTCTTCCAATCTCGCGGTTCGGGGAGTGGTGACGCACAAGGATGTGACATACCAGCCAATAGATTTTGTTTATGATTCAGAGAATGATGTCTTTTCTTTGACTTACCAGACTGCAGACCCAGGTTCGTACAGCATAGACATAACATGTAGTTATGCTGGGACAACAGATACCGTACAGAGAATGTTTAATGTCAAAAGGCTAACCGGTGATGTGGTTTTACCAGAGAGCAACCCACCATATGCGGTGTATGTCGGACAGCTATTTGAAAATCCGATAGAAGCGGAGCTTTTTGTGGAATCTAATCTAAAAGAACCCGCAACCAACCCAACTTTTAAGGTTTATTTGGAACAGTTTGGGCAGAAGTATCAGCTAAGTCTTGGGCCGGTTGGCTTTAACCAGAACACCAAGCGGTTTCTTCTGAAACCATTTGTGAATTATGACTATTCAAGTCTTGACACAGATATATTATACAACCTTATAATAGAAGTGGAGTACTTTGATGCTGGGATTAAACACAATTATAAAATAATCAAGAGAAACGTCGTGAAAATACAGTCACCACTAGACCTTGAAATACTCGATGTAAATGACGGAGCCCCGTTAGAGTATTCAACAGCCGGAACGCTTAAGATACATTTCTCCGCGTTTTATAATAAAAATATCATAGAGGATATTTCTCAGTCAGATTTCTATGTTTATCTCATGAATGAAAATGGGGAGAAAACCAACAATCTTGAAATTAGTGACTTTTCATATAACACCCAGTCGGGGACGGGTGTTGTGACAGCCAAGCTGCCTCAATTTGAACCAGGTTCGTATAGGCTGTTCTTAGCAATGGACTACAATGTCTTGTCTCCAATTGTTGTGGAAGCAAAAAGCCCAATTAAGTTCATACTCCCATTCCATGGAAAGATAGTTGATGCAGATAATCATGCTGTGAAAGGGATAATAAAACTTATAAAGGATGGGGAGGTAAAGCAGATAAGCACCAATGAGCTTGGGGAGTACTCTGCTTCCATATTGCCAGGTAACTATACCCTTATTTTGCAGTTTGATACCCTCTTAGCAACGCTTAATGGGGTTTATATTGAGAATGGTATCGAAGATGCAATAAGGTTTGACAAATTCTCTGGAGAGGCAGACATTCCAGGGATATCTGTTGCGAGTTTAGTTGTTCTTGAGCTATCTCCGGAAATAAAATTTTCTTCCGCAGATCTGGAAATATATTACGATGCCTCTAAAGTGACAGACGAACAACGGATAGAGGTTTATACATGCCACAATTGGAATTTTGATAGGAGGTCGTGTTCTGATAGCTGGGAAAGAATAGAAAATCCAGTCGTAGACACAACAAGAAATATAGTAAAATTCAATGTCTCTTCATTTTCGTCGTTTGTCATAGGTGAAAGAAAGGCTCTACACTTTGATGTTACTATACCAAAGAAAAATTACTTTATGGGTGAAATGGTTTCTATTTCAGGCAAGGTGCTTGACTCGAACGGCAATCCGGTGGAAGGCGCCACTGTTGAATATTCGCTTGGCTCGACCAACGAAACAACAAAGACTGACATAGGCGGCTTCTTTATGATCAACGTGAAGGCTCCGATGCACGAAGGTTCGGCAAAACTCTCCATGCGATGCGAAAAAGAGCCTTTCCTACCTGCCGAATCTTCTGTTTTTCTAGAGCTTTCGAGAAAGACAGAACTATCTCTTTTAGCCCCAGAAACGATTGATATCGCAGAGGGAAAAACCATATCAACAAATATAACTGTTAAAAACACGGGGCAGACAAATCTCACTGACATAACCATTGGAGTAGACGGGGTGCCACCAGAGTGGTATCAGATAATCCCTACTAGCATTTCTCAGATGAATCCCGACGACTCTATAAATGTGGAGCTAAGATTTTTCATACCAAAAGGCTATTGTGCATCACATGAATGTAAGAAGTTTTATCTCATAAATATAGCTGCTCAGTCTGCCGAAACTCAGGCTCAGACAACATTAACTGTGCAACTCCTCGAAAAATTACCTGCAGAGCAAAGTCAGGAGAAAGAGACACCGACGGGCTTCTTTACGGCCATCGCTGGGGTACCGGCAGTACTGATAGCTTTGATAACATCTCCTATAGCCTTCATAAATGCGAACTGGTGGATTATTCTAATAGTTATCATTGTCGCATTTGGGTTCCTCATAAAGTATAAAAAAGGAAGTGAAAGGGGTGGTTTGCCAAATCTCACACGCCTGACTGGTGCGCTGCCAAGGCGTACACCCGCAAGACAAGATACTATTCAAAAGATGCAAAACTTGAAAGCCAGAATATCACACGAATTTAAATACAATTATAGGCCAAATAAGAAGAGATAAAAACAAAAACTGAGCCGACGACTCAAGTTAATGTTGCTTGATTTTATTTTGTTTCGAGATGGGTGGGGGACAATTTTCTTTTTTATTTTTCTTTTTTCTGTTTTCCATAAAGAAATCTTTTATTCCTTTCTGAGGATATTATACATCATGAAAAAGAAAATAACTCATCCGCTGCTTTTTATTCTGTTGATTACTTTTATCATTTTCATTCTTCATCAGCAAGCCACAATTAATACCACAACTTCCATGAATAGCGCTGCTGGGTGGCTGGTTGGCCAACAAAACAAAGACGGTTCCATATCATTGTCAGACAATTCTATGTTCAAGATTTGGGACACGGCCAATGCTGTTGTCGTGCTGTCACTTTTAGACAAATCTTATTACAATGAAACAATTAATAAGTCGGTGCGTTTTCTTAATATTGTTAAGCGGAGTAATGGTAGTTTTTATATGACAACAACAGCAAAAGAAGACTATTGTATTGAAACAACAGCTGTTTCTTTAATTGCTCTCAATCTTGTGGATGAAAACATTAGCGATACAAGAAACTTTCTCGCTAACAAGCAGAATGTGAAAGGATATTGGGAAATAGGTACGCCATTTATCATAGTAGATAAAAGATTTCCTTCTGTCACTGGGTACGCTGTTGTCGCACTTGCGCTAACCGACGGAGGTAGTAATACTAAACATATAACCTTTAATATAACTAAAGCACTTGACTTTATTGCGTCCACACAGCTAGAAGACGGTTCTTGGGGGAGTTCACCTATGTATTATGATACACCGTATTACGCAACTTATGTTGATGTATGGGCTGCTGAGCTTTATGATAGAAATGAGATTATAGAAAAAGCCCTTGGCTTTGTCTTGCGTACACAAAATTCAGACGGTTCTTGGGGGAGTTCAGCCAAAGGCAGGCCATCAAAAGAGTTGAGAACGGCTCTGGCCTTGAACACATTACTTGTTTCAGATACATGTGAAAAAAATGAGAAATGTAAAAAGAGAATCGAGAAGGGAGTTCAATGGCTAATAAAAAAACAGCGGCCAGACGGAAGCTGGAATGGGGGTTATTTTGTAGGTACTGAGAAAAAAGAGGATATTTATGCCACAACCATGGCAATGTTGGCGCTCATCAGATATAAAAACATGTACAAAAATCCGATGGGCTAAAAATAAAATCAAGGCAAAAATTATTTATACTGGTTCTTCGTAATAAATAAACATAATGATGGGTGGGGGGACTGTTCTTCGTGACCATTGTTCACGAGAATGATTAGTTCTCCTGAAGCTTCGGACCTAAAATTTGGATTTTCCAAATTTTAGATGGCAGAGTTGGTGGATGGATGAAAGCATTAGCTAGAGTAGTTTTAGCTTTGATAGTTATATCGTCATTACTATTACTCGTTAGTTTGTCTCTTGCTGCAGGACAGTTGTCTGTGCAAGCGAATAAAGATTATTTTGAACCGGGAGAGAATATTTTCATCACGGTGTCCAGCACACCAAAGGCGTTTTTTAATCTTACTGTTATTGGGCCAAATAATACAAAGGTCTATGAAAAACTTGCTAAGACAGACTTCACTGGAAAGTATTTCACACTACTGAAAGGATTTTTTGTCGACGGGATTTACAACATGGTTCTGATGAGCAACAACCAGACCGTATCTAGTTATTTCATCGTAAGCAGCAAAGCGCTTACAAACCAAACTCAACCCGAGACCGTTATACCTGACCAAGACAACAACACGACCGATGAACACGATAATAGTATTTCTCAAGAGGCTGTTCAACCCTCACCCATCTCAAATGAACAGCCTCATTTTTTTGATAAAAAAGCCCACTGGGTCAAATACGTGGATACGTTGGACCAGTGGCGCAGCCTTGCTCCATCAAACGCAAAAAACATAAGAACGAGGTTTGTCAACATCAAGTCTAACAGGTTCAGGAAGATAGAGTACGATGCTCCTTTGCCATTGAAGCCAAGGCTCGCTGGCAAGCTGGGAGCAAGGCCGATCAGGGAGATAATGAAGACAGACTTATTCAACCTCTCATCATATGGAACAGAGTTTGAGTTAGTTGACTACCACATGTCACCAGTTAACCAGAGAATAACATACAGAATATTCAACAGCAAATCTGATGATGTGTCTTACATAGCTATAGCAGGCAATATTCAATCATTCAAGGCGTGGCATCTCGTCAACAAAACAAAACAAGTCTACATAGAAAACGTAACATACTATGAGGGCAATGTCACTGACAAATACAAGGATGCCCCAATTCTGGAATACATTCCGTTGCAGCTAGACATAGAGGCAAATGCGACATACGGCAACATCACAAGGGTTGGCTATCCATACTACAAAAACAAAACATATACAATCAAGGAATACGACGAGCCAGAGTTGTTGTTCAAAACAAAAGGATTTATGGAAAAATGGTATGGCGATGACCCAGCAGTTGCTGAGATAAAAGATTTGTTGAGAGCGCACAACATCAACACTGACCTGGAAAGCGTTCTCGACAGCTCTGTTCTGCCTGAGCCAGAACAATTGGTCTATGTCTACAAGGTTCCGCACCTGTCTGGAACCTGGGAATACTTTGAATATGAAACAGACAACACGCCATCAAAGTTCCTTGCGTTTGACCCAGCAGGCGGAAGCTGGTGGAACGAAACATGGGACTATAGACAGGCAATAAACATAACCAATCAGGTGAATCAAAACCTTACAGATTATCAAATACTTATACAATTGAACTCGTCAAATGTCGGCTCAAACTTCAACTGGTCACAACAAAACTCAACAAGGTTCACATACTACAATGCAACAAGTGGTAATGAAACCCCAATACCTTATTGGATAGAATCTTGGAATTCTAGCGGGCAGAATGCCAAGATATGGGTGAAAGTGACGTTCATACCGGCAAACACAACAGACCTTGGTCTAGGAAACGGAACTGCAAGAATCTATATGTACTATGGCAATCCTTCTGCAGCCAGCGAAAGCAACGGCTCTGCGACATTTCTTCTTTTTGATGACTTCGAAAATGGAAACATAGATGGCTGGACAGATTACGGAAGCGGTTACTGCGTTTACGATACCGATACAGCACAAGGCGGTGTGATCAAAAAAACAGGCAATAATGATCCAAACGGATGTTATATTGCATTGTCGGAAACCGTTACAAGCTTCAGGGCGATATTTCTTACCAACAGGATTAATAACAACGGCGGCGCTTTAGATAGGTATAGTTTGGGAGCAACAACCAGTTGTAGTGGATACGGACCAAGAAAGCAAACCAACGGAAACTCTGATGATTTTTACATAGAGAAGAGAAGTAATACGTGTGGAGCAAGTAAAGTAACATCTAGCACACATGTATCAAATCAAAACCAATGGTACAAGCAGAGTTTTACCTATTACAACCAGAACATGAATTACACGCTTTATGATATGAATGGCAATATCGTAAAGTCCATAACAGGTTCAGATTCAACCTATTCAAGCTTTAGTTATTTTTTCATACACGGTGGATACGAATTTCTGACAGATGACATCAGGGTTATGAAGTATGTTTCACCAGAGCCATCTTATAGCATAGAGCCAGAAGAGGCTGCCACAGATGTGGAAAAACCAAAAACATATAATTCTACACCAACAGAAAAAACATCCTTTGTGATAGGAGAGAATGTCACCATAAGGGTTAATGTGACCCATCCTGACGGAGCAAGTTACATAGACACGGTTTTGATAACAATAGAACATCCTAATGGAACATCCGCGGTCAATAATGAAACTATGGTTAATATTAGTTCGATAGCCAATGGTTACACATATGAATATAATTATACAATACCAGATGAATTAAGCTCAATAGGGATATGGAGTATTGAGATTTACGCTAATAGTACATCTGGTCAATGGGATAGCAATTTTACTAGTTTCACATCTTGCGAAGCAGAGAAACCACAGTGGTACGATCTAAGAGATAATAATTCAAATCCAGCGATAAATGATTATGTTAATTTTAGTGCTAACTGGACAGATAATTGTAACTTGTCTGCTTGGACTTTTTCTTGGAATGCTACTACAGATGACTTATGGGAGAATGTCTCATCAGGTAATTTTTCTGGCACACACAACATTTCCTCAGTTGTGATGCAAATACCTTCTCATGCAGCAGGAAAAACAATCGGATATAGATTTTATGCAAATGACACGTGTGGCAATCTAAATCAAACCGATATTAATAACATAATTGTTCAGTCGTTGTCTGACGAAACACCACCACAAATAAATTCGTTTAGCGCAACTCCACAAACCCAGGGATATGGTCTCAATGTAACGATAGAAGCAAACGTCACAGATAATGTGTGGCCAGATGTCGTTATAGCAAACATAACTCTTCCAAACGGATCGACCACTCAGTTGGATTTAGAGTACGTATCTGAAAATATATATAGAGCAAATTTCACAGACATGTGGCAGTGGGGTAATTATTCTTATTGGATATGGGCTAACGACACATCCGGAAATTCTAACGACACGTCATCATCTCCGAAAAAATTTTATCTCAGAGCAAACGCTTCGATGGTTTTGAAAACAGACGGAGATATTTATGGCGCGAATGAAGATGTTCTCTTAACATCTGAAAATTGGTGGGATATTTCTTGGGAATATAAAAAACCAATAACATTGACCGAGACTTCTGGTGCTGATTTAACAGACTACCAAGTTAATCTGACGATAGACACACAATCTATAATCAATCAATCTAAAATGAATTCTGATTGCTCAGATATAAGATTTATTGATAGCGATAATGTAACAGAGCTGAGTTACTGGATTCAAAGTGGGTGCAACACAACTCAGACAAAAATCTGGGTTAAAGTTAATTTGAGTGCTTCACAAGTAAAAACAATCTATATGTACTATGGAAATCCAGATGCACAAAGCAAAAGCAACAAAACTAAAACTTTGTTCATAGCGGGTGAAGCCAACATCTTGGAGGTGGGAGGAACAGACACGATAGTCATATTATCAAGAAATTATACGAATCCTGTGGTTTTCGCTGTTCCTCGTCTTGGTCCGGGTGAATCAAGAACCGGAACAAGTGATGCGCAGCATCACTTAATCACAAATGTGAATTCGGGAAACTTCACAATAAGACAAGTTGAAAGTCCGGGTTCAGGAGACGGCTATATAGATACAACAAATGTTTCATACATTGTACTCGAGAAAGGTAAATATCGTTTGGGTGCAAAAGAGCTGGGCATCGTCGTGAACACAACAACATCTACGGGAAGCTACACAACAGCAAATTTTGGACAAACGTTTACAAACCCAGTCGTATTGGCAGATACACAAACAAACGCGAATGGTGACGACCAAATTTATGCGAGGGGGGATAATCTAGCCACGACAAGTATTCAATTACAGGTTGAGGAGGATGATGTCACGACACCGTCACTATCAAGCGCGGAAACAATCGCTTATGCAACAATTGAAACAGGGACCGATTCTTTAAACAACTTAGAGGCAAAGACAGTCAGTGGCATAACTCATACATTTGTAACACAAACGTTTTCAAATTCATACTCTTCTGCACCTGTTGTTGTTTCTCAGCTTAATGATGAGGCAGGGTCAAACCCATTCTATGCTTTGACTAGAGATGTGACAACAAGTGATTTCGAGCTTGCTGGTGAAGAGTCAGCATCCTGGGACGGAAGCCACACATCAGAAGTTTTTAGCTGGTTGGTTACGCCTTCGGGATTGATTTATGGAACAAAGTATGCGTCTTCAGAGCCCACCATAAATATGGGTTCAGAGGTATCAAAACCAAGCCTGATTAATAACACAGGTACAACCAATATTTCTGGCTATCTGTTGATGCAAGTGCAAAAAAATGACACAGGAGAGATTATAGCAACGCAAATAAACGATACAAACACAGGGACAAAAAGGGTAATAAATTCCGGAGATTACCTCAACATTGGCTCTATTTATAATCAGAATCCATGGAACACAGACTCTCAAGTCACGGGGTATTACAAGGTTTATGTTGCGTTGACAGACCCGTATGGAAATGTTCTTACCAACGATGATGGTTCAAACATCACAAATTATTATGTTTTTTATGTTGACATAGTTCCCCCGACATGGAATAACTTAGGAGCCAACGATACAAATCCAAAACCCAATGATAATGTTAAGTTCTATTGTAACTGGAGTGATAATGGTCAACTAGATTCATGGGAGTTCTACTGGAATGCTTCTGGTTCATGGCAAAAAGCTGGAGAAGGAAACTTTACAACAAATCCGGATTGGAGCAATATAACACTTCAAATCCCCTCACAGGCAGAAGCAAAGCTTATAGGTTATTATTTCAAAGCATATGACACAAAAGGAAGTTATAACACAACAGATATTTATACCATAGAGGTTCAAGATGTCACTCCACCACAAATCAGTAATGAGCAAATAGTACCAAGCATAATACACAGAAACGAAACAGTTAATATCACAGCGACAATTACGGACAACAAAGATATAAATGAAACATGGGTAGAAATAGGGATTCCTGGAAACGGCTACGAAAACAAGACCATGTCTCTACTTTCCGGTTCTAGTTATAATTTAACTTACAAAGCAACAGAGATAGGAGTTTACAATTTTACAGTCTACGCAAATGATTCTGCGGGAAATCTTGGCAATGGGACAACAAATACTTGGACAGTTTATGGGTGGTCGAACATAACTTGGGTTTCGCCTGATGATGGGAGTTATCCTATAGGTACGATCGTTAACCTAACATGCCTCGTTAAAGACGTCAACACAACCCAGGCAATTCAAGACTATCCTGTTAAATTCTGGCATAATGGCAATGAGTTGGGAACAAACAACACCAATTCAACAGGCTATGCTGTTTATCACTGGAACACATCTGGGCTAGATGGTGGCCCACACACAGTAAATTGTACAATAGAAGACAACTCGACCTTGTTTTACAACACCACAAGTAATGACGAGGCGCACACCATTGTGACAATATTGGTGCCAAAAATGAGTGTCTCAGAAGTAGAACACCAGAATAATTATACATATACCATAAATGAATACGAGTCAGGAGATAAAATATCCTGGATAAACATAACAGTCAACAATACAGGAGGAGCAACAGCTTATACCGTTAACGTGACGCTGAACATAATTGACTCTGACGGCCAGAAAGTTAATTGGGGGCCAGACGAAACAAAAGATTGTGGCTCTGTGAACGTGGGTGAATTGTGCGAGGTGCAGTTTAATAATAACTCCGATGGTTATATAATTCCTCCGAGCGCGATGCATGGCACATATAGTTGGAACATAACAATCAACTGGACAGGAGGTGGAACACCACCATCAGAAAATACAAGCTATTCATTCATTGTTCATAAACTCGCAGATAATTTTTCGTCAGCTATATATCCGGATAAAATCGTGCAGAATGAATCTTCCACATATAATTTCACGGTAGCGAATCCTTGGTCTAAAAATATAACAGATGTTAACATCACAATCAATTGTCCTGTTAACATGACATGTAATTGTTCTTTGGGCGGACAAGAAAACCAGGACGGATATTGCTTGTTATATAATATAACCCCAGGTTATAGCAAAACAGCATCATTTAACATAACAACAAATTCCTCGACAACGCCGGCTGATTATGATATTAATGTGAATGTTAGCTATTACAACCCAGGCAACGAACAGAGGGCGTGGTCAAACCAGCAAACACAGGTTTTGAGTGTTCGCGGCCCAACTCATCTGAGGGTAACGGTTACAGAATATAAAACAACCATAACAAGAAATTCTCTGGTGGATTTGAAAGGTTATGTGAACAACACAGATGACACAACAAATAATCTATGGCTAAACTGGAGTTTACCGTCTAATTGGACAAATCAAACCGGCAACCTAAGTGTATTTAGCTCTAGTCTCGGACCATCTGAAATATTATGGAACAATATAACAGCGAACGTTTCTATTAATGCCAGTCTGGGGCAGCAACAAATCCAATTGAAATCGGAATCTGATGAGGAAGCGCCGGACTGGGAAACAAAAACGGTAACCGTATATGCAAACACATCGATGCCGTATGTTTGGATAAACAATTCAAACCCATATAGAAGCGAGGCAGTAGAGCTAAAAGCAAGACTTATTTATGACAACAGCTCTGCTGTGGAAGGTGAAACAATAGTTTTCAAACTCGATGGGTTGACTCTAGGATCGAACACTACAAATTCCACCGGCTATGCTGTTTTATTCACGACAATACCATACAATGCCAGTCTTGGTAGCAACATAATTAACGCAACATATTCAGGTTCTTCATCTATTTACACGAACCCAAGCTATAATGATAGTCTGGCAATAGATGTTAGTGATTTAATCATAATAGAAAATGTTTCAGCGCAGCCACAGACAACTGGCTATGGACAGAATGTCAGCATTTTTGCTGACATTTGGAGTAGGGTTCAGATAGATTTGGCCAGGGTAAATATAAGTTTTCCTGATAACACGTGGCAATGGTTGAATATGGTTTACTCTGGACTGGGAAACACGTATGAGGCTGTGCTATCTTCGTTGTGGCAGTGGGGTAATTATTCTTATTGGATATGGACAAACAATACAGCCGGGCTTGTTAATAACACATCTTCTCAACCAGATGAGTTTTACATAAGAGCAAACGCTTCGATGGCTTTGAAAACAAGCAAAGATATTTATGGACCTTCCGAGAATGTTTATCTTCAGGGACAGCACTGGTGGGACGGATACTGGAGCTATAGAAAAGAGATTGACGTTGCCAACCCCACTTCAACACCATTGGAAGAATATCAGATCGAGCTAAAAGAAAATCTAACACAACTTTATGAGGAAGGAAAGCTAAATACAACTTGCCAAGACTTAAGATTTACTTGGTACAATTCTTCTTCGGGTAATGAAATAAAAATCCCGTACTGGATCGAAGAGTGTAACATTAATGGAAAAAATTCAACTATTTGGGTAAAGGTCCCAACAATACCTGCAAATTCTGATACAATCGTGTATATGTACTACGGTAATCCAAATGCAGAAACAGACTCAAACATAACAGAAACATTTTCCTACTCAGAGCCGAGACTTATTGGTTATGTAACTAGCGACAAGATTGTGAGCAATGGTTTGTCAATTATGAGCTTGTGTGATAACAATGAAATCCAAGTTGGTTCGAATAGTTATACTCTTAACGAGCTAGAATCAACCACAATATCATCTGGTCTATCTCAAAACACAACAATAAAGGCAAAATGCCTGGCTCAAATAGAGGGTTCTGGTAACATCGATGACATGATTGTTCCTATTTCATGGGCTGGAACAGAGTTTATCTACGACGGTTTCAGAGACTCATCAGACACGTTTTGTATGCTTGCTCCATTTGGAAATGCGTCAGTAGCAATATATGTCACAGGGACTAAGCAATGGTCAGAAACCGTAAACTCAACAGGAACATGTATTACTTTCGATGCTACGGACGATACCGGTCTAAGAATAGTGAGCAACAGACCAATTCTTGTTTCGTACTATGGTTCCGCAGGAAACGATGCATATTCAATGCTACCACCGACCACCGAAGCTTTGTATGGTGTGCCAAGCAACTACTTGATAGCAGCTGCTGGACCAAGCGGGGCGAACATAACATACACACGCAGTGATACCGGTGCGACTACGGATACAAGCATAGCGGCTAACGAAGATTATCAATTGAGTAGCTTAGGAAACAGTGGTTCAGCTCCGGCATTTGTCATCAATGGTTCTAATCCCATTGGAGTTATACAACAAGCAGACCACGACGGAACAGAATCAACAATTTTTGCCCCGATAAAAGAAATGACTACAAAGTTTGGTTCTTCTCTAAGTGCAGAATATATTGCTATAGCAACCCCATATTCAGACACAAGTTGTACTGTTTATAACTCATCTGGAGATGTTGTCGCAACATCTTCTGCAAGCGGCAGTAATGGAATCTATAAGATTTGTTTTGGTTGTGGAAATGATAACACTTATGTTTCTGGCCGATGGGAGGTGGAGTGCACCAAGCCAGTCTGGCCTTATTACGAGGAAGACAGCAACGGAGACGAGACAAATCTTTTGGGTTGGAAGCAAATGAGACAACATATTTGGCCAGAACCTATTTATAATGTTGGAAATGAAGAAGAGAACTCAAGAATAATCAACACAGGTACAACCAATATTTCTGGCTATCTGTTGATGCAAGTGCAAAAAAATGACACAGGAGAAATTATAGCAACGCAAATAAACGATACAAGCACAGGGACAAAAAGGGTAATAAATTCCGGAGATTACCTCAACATTGGCTCTATTTATAATCAGAATCCATGGAATGCAGACTCGCAAACTACAGGATATTATAAGATTTACGTTGCGTTGACAGATTCAAATGAAAATGTTCTTACTGATGACGCTGGCGAGCCGATAAATAAAAGTTATGTGTTTGTGGTGGACACGGTATCACCAGAAATAAACCTTTCTCTTCCGCTTAATGGTATGTACACAGCAGACACGACATTAAATTTTACGTTCAACGTTACAGACAATTTTGCTTCTACACTGACATGCTCACTATATGTAGATTACGGACTCGAGCAAACCAATTCATCTGTTTTAAATGCAACAGAGACAACCCTTGCTGCTAGTGGCTTGTCGTTGGGCGAACATGTGTGGGAAATCTCTTGTAGCGATGGGGCGAACCTTGTGTGGTCGGACACGAGAAACTTTTCCGTGTATGAACCGAGAGAGGTGAACATAACAGTGATAAATTCGTCGTCAACATTCGAGAACACAATAATATCAATAATAGACGATCTCGGAGAGGTCGTTTCTAATAAGACCATAACATCATCTGACGACACGTTAACAGACGAGCTGGCTCTAAATCAGAACTATACCGTAGAAATAGTTGTGCCTGTTCAGAACACCTTAACAGCAAAAATTATAGATTTGAACATAACAGAAAATATGAGCCTGCAACCACAGACTATTGAGAACTATACTGGGACAATACCGCCCAAGATTCAGAATGTAACTAGCATTTTTGCGCTCAACGATTCTGGCCTTAGTTATGACCACGCGATGTTAGTAATACCCAAGAAAGGGCTTAATATCACTAACATACTACATTGTTTAGACTGGAACTTTACAGCAGGTAGTTGCTCTTCTTGGGAGGTCAACGATACAGCAGATTATAATGTTCAGGAGAATTCAACACATATCTGGTTCAACGTTACAAGGTTCGATGCTTTTGGTGGCGGTCAGTCATCACCATTGCCTAATATAACCGAGATAAAAATTTATAACGTCACCGGGCTTCCAAATACGCATGTAGGCGGTGATCTGGTTGACTCGGGGTTGAACAAAACATTTAATTTTGTTACCAACGGCTCTTATCAATACAGAGTCGAGATAAAGGTGAGAAACGATGGTGGCTCAACGTGGAACATCGACTCAACAGATATCGTCTACCACGAAGGGCTAAACAGCAACTGGCAAATCGATAATGGCACAGATGTTTGGTATTCAATAGGCACAACCAACCGTACAGGTGGTAACTGGTCTGATGGTCGCGTCACATGGGACACGACTTTGGGCGGAACTCTGAAGAAAGGGGAGACAGCCACTTTTAATTATGTGTTCAACGCAACCTCCTCACAAGATGAGCAGTTACCTGTATACTTTTTGGCAAATGAAACGCAGAAAAACGCGGGCTCTTATGACTACTCTGTATTCAATGTAACGAAAATCGGTTATCTTAGTCCAAGTTTAGCAACCCCTCTTGACAACCAAATAGTCCCGCAGAACAGGACATTCGTAATAAATGCAACTGTCCAGTGCCTCGAAGGAGAATGTGGTTATGTTACAGGAACTCCACGCTACAATGCTTCATCATCTTTGCCAGATACATATATATCAAACACTAGTGGCACGACTCCATTCTTTATAATCGGTGATAATCAAACAAAGCATTGTCCTGAGTATATGTACAACGGCACGAGTTGCACGCTTACCTGGACAATTAACAGCACGGGCAATCTTACAGATGCTTATGAAATAGATGTTGAGTTTAATTCGACCACGTATTCATTGACCAACCATACAGAAAACCATACCGTAGAGATAGGCATTGTGCTCATACTTAGCTTAACATTCGACTACATAGATTTTGGTAGTTCTCAGCCGTTGACAAAAAACATCAGTGCTTTGGGCAATGACAACAATCAATATAATATAACAATCGACCCGAATTCAAACAATGTTGAGGGTTTGTACATAAAAGGCACGGACATGAACCTGACAACTGAGTCATGGGGGAATTATTATATCGGTGTTACAAACATGTCTGCCTCGACCACGAATGACATATCTACAGAAACCGCCCTAGATTATGACTGGGTTCAAATCAAAGGTTTTACACCATCCGGAACAAATGTGACTACATACTACTGGTTAGATCTTCCACCCGGCCTTTACAAAGGCGATTACGAAGGCACTATATGGATAATGGGCAACGCAACTGGAGAATAATCACAGGTGGCTTATATGAAGAAGAAATCAAGTAGAATTGGAATGAAAACCAGGTTGTTAGTTATAGTAATAGTATTTTTGTTAATATTAGCAGTGTTGCTTCTCGGATTTTCTTTGAGGGGATTTGATATACCGGCAGCAGAAAAAGTGGGAAATAATTATGCGATGGGAATAGGTGAAGAGGCAACAATATTATTTAATGCAAATCCAGTTGGCCAGGTATTTTTAGTATTGCCAAAGGGGATTCGGGTACTAGAAAAAAATAAAAACGGTATCCACGTGATGGCTGTTAAGGTCGGCAAGTGGCCAATAAAGACAATAACAGGCAGTGTAATTGCTTATATTTGTATTGAGACCGAAAAATCTGAAGCAATAAATAATTGCAAAAAATTGTAGGGTAATAAAAATGAAATTTGATTCAAAAAATAGAGTCTTGAAAAAAACATTCTTGTTGGTGTTCCTAGTTTTTGTTTTTTCAGCAAACATATGTTTTTGTGTTATGGTAGATAACAAAGGACTTGGGATAAAAACTAACAAGGATTATTACGAACCAAGTGAAAACATTTTCATAACTGTTCAGAGCAAGCCCCGATCCATCTTTAACCTGACAATATTTAACCAAGATGATAGAAAATTATATGAAAAGCTAGCATTATCAGATTTCACTGGTCATTACTTTATATTTTTAAAGGGGTTCCCAAAAAAAGGTAGGTATCTAATTGTGCTCAAAAACAGAAAAAATGAGGTTAGAAAAGAATTTTTCGTTGGTAGTCCCGAAGAAGAACCGGTCATAGCAACAGACAACACCACCCAAGTAAACACAACTTCAGAAGAGTCCGAAAAAGGAAAAACAGAGGAAAATAAAACAGAACAAACAGAAAAAGAGCAAGAAACTACTACGTTTGATGCAAAGAAATTTTTGGATCGTTTGGGCTTTGATAAGATTATGGATTTTGTGATTGATAAGATAAATTTAATAGTGCCCAGAAAAGTCGGAAATAAGTTTTATTTGAGAAAAGTCGACAACATCGAGATTTTTCGAGAAGGCAGAAAGGTTGTCATCAAGGATAAAACAAATAAAAAATTTGTAAACATAAATGTAATCCCACCAAGAAAAATACCTGTCGATACGGCTGCTCTATTAAACCAGGTCATAAATGAAAATGATACAGAAATAATTGATGTGTATAGAGACTCAAGAATGGTTTCTATTCTTCTTGAAGTGCTAGATAATCAAACCGAGCAGCAGATAAAATTCATAGAAAGGCTTCTGGACGAAGAAGAAAAGAATTTTTGGCAAAAGCCTGAGATGTACCTGGTTGATATGTGTCTCGCAAAGAAAAAGAACATAACAATTAACGAAAGACTCATTGAGCAAGGCATTCAGCATATAATAAACGATCAGCATGAAGACGGTTCTTGGGGTTCAGGAGATTCCGCTTTACGGTCCACGATTCTAAACACACTCGCGCTTCTTGGGTGCGACGCAGGAGAAGATAATATAAAAGAGGCACTAGATTTTCTAGTTACTGTTCAGATAGAAGACGGTTCATGGGACGGAAAAACAGACAATCTTAAATTCATGAACACGGCCTACGCTGCTCTGGCATTAGAAGGCGGTCTTGAGAAAGGTATAATAAATGATACTGGTTCGCTACAAAAAGCCACTATTTGGATCATGCAGAAAATGACTGAGAATAACTTCTTTTATCGTTCTTTCGGTGCCGGTATAATGATGCATCTCAACTATGATGAAGAACTTATGAACAAAATAATGTTATCTCTACAGACGAAGACAATAGGAAAAACCTATGATATCCACCCAACATATATAAGTTGTCTGCTTTGGTCTTTTGGTCTCTATTCTAAGCAAGACCAGATAAAAGAGAGCACAATTAAAACGGCTGGATTTTTACCTATGAATAAAATGGTCGAGTTTAATCTTACACCAACTGCTTATGGAAGATATGTGATAATCATAGATGGCAAGACTATAGAATTTGAAAACAGACCGTATTTTTTCGGTGATTATAAATGATAGACTGGTTAAGATTCTACAGGATAAGGGGATGGAAAAATAGGGTGACCTGGATAAAGCCAACACTTTACTCATTTCTAGCGTACACTATGTTTGGCATCAAACCCCTGTTCGTCCATAAATACATTAAACTTATTCTGTTAAACTCCATAGTTGTTGCTGGCATAGCAATGTTTGCTTATTCGCTGAACGACTTTTTCAGTGCGAAAAAAGAAAAGAGTTTCATAGGTGAAGAGATAAGAAAGAAAAATATTTCTGTCAGTCAGGCACATGCTCTATGCTTCTTGCCTCTTTTGCTGATAACTGGGCCTTTGTTTTTATTATCCAGTATAAAATCTGCTTTACTGGCAACGGTACTTGTTTTGTTTTCGTTCGTGTATTCATCAGAACAGTTTGATATAAAGAACAAAAAATACGGATGGCTTGTCTTGCCTTTGTCGGCGACCCTATTATTCTTAGAATCCTATTTTATTTTTGCTGGGTTTTTGACAAGGAACATCTTGTTTTTGTCTATCATTATATTTTTATTCGCCTGTTATATGGAGGTTCATCATATTATCGTAGACCAGAGTTTTGGGGAGATGCGTGTGTTGCCAAGGAAAAAAGCAAAGAACCTTTTATTTGTATTTCCGTGCATTTCGATTATTTTATCAATTATGTTTTCATTTTACAATCCAATTTTTTTGGTTACTGCAATTTTTTCGATTGTCAGGACGTTTTCGTTAAGGTGCACAAGAGAGAAGGATCTGGTTCGAATAAGATTGAGCTCGACAAGACCATTCTTGTCGCCAGTCTATTCATCTTATGAATTTTTAATTTATGGCTTATTTGGCTTGGCTGGATGGATGATATGAAAAACAACAAGAAGAAAATTAATGCAAATAAAGCTATCAAAAAATTGTTGTTACCTTTCTTTACTCCGAGCTCGGCTTTTCAGCACATTAAAAACAAAAAATTAAACTACTTATTAATCACCCCATTTATGCTCTTCTGGGGTTGCATTTGGCTTATCCTTCACGTATTTATCGTACGCGGAGACAATATATTTCTAGAGATATATGCACCTTATGCATTCCTTACCCATGCCGCCTACTCACTTGGTTTGTGGATCGTAGGCAGTCTTGGTTTTTATTTCATAGCTCGGCTGTTCAAGAAAAAGGTAGGTTTACATCAGATAGAAAGAGCTGTTCTCCACCTGTGGGTCGTCTGGGCGCTTATGCCTTTGATGGACATACCACATTTATTATTGCCAACACTCAGACTTGCTGGTGTTGTAATACACTTTTCATGGATTCCGGCTTTTATTTTAGTAATAAGAATGAGTTACTACATTTTTAGAGATGTTTTACATTTCAGCAGGACTGAGCTTAAGTATGCTGCTTTCATGTCTTTATCACTGCCTTTGTTTGGGCGATTCTTCCTAGAAGAAATACCTAATATCCTCACCATATCGTTTGACGTGCTCCGTGGCGGGGCGGGTCTCAATTATTGGCACAGTGCTGTGATAAGTGTCATTATTGTGGCTTCGACTTGTCTGGCTGTTAGACAGTTTATTCTCACAAAGAAGCTATTGCCACTGAAGTTTTCTGTTGCAATATCCTTATTTATGCTAACAACAGCGTTCTTGTTTGTAAACCCACCCCTTACCATAACTAAAACAGGTGAGTTTGGTCTCGGTATGTTAATACACACAGGCTCAGAAACATGGTACAGCACTGACTATGAAACAGGGACGGTTACATTATCTTCTTACAATGGTGGCAGTCCACAGAATAAAGTGCTGACCACAGACTATCAGGATGTTGTTGACTTTAACTTCACACCAAATAGTTCTGACATAGAAATAACATGGATCAAATGTATTGTTCATTTCACATCAAATACAGTAGATGGAAATACCGGAGATGGCTTCCCAAGGGCACGGTGCTCGCTTGGGACAGACACAGACTCCGGCATGGGCACCATATATGATGGAGACTGGTGGACTGATCTAAATGGAGCTGGAAACCAATCTTATACATGGGATAGTAATAGTCCAGACTGGACTAACATCCTAAACGGGCTTACACAAAACAACAATGATCTAAGAACAAGACTGGAAACACACGGTTTTGACGATACGAGTACAGACAACAACGACTGGTGGGATGTAGTTGAATACGATGGAATCTGGTTGCAAGTACATTACAACGATGTTTCTAACGCCACCGTAGATTTGACAAAACCAACGACAAATATAAACGTGGAAGAGAACGACACCTTTGAGTTAGAGTGTCAAATTAACTGCACTAATGAGGACACAACATGTGACAACATAGTTGTATATGTTCGTTATTGTTCAGGAAGC
This sequence comes from Candidatus Aenigmatarchaeota archaeon, assembly GCA_021163205.1. Taxonomy (GTDB): domain Archaea; phylum Aenigmatarchaeota; class Aenigmatarchaeia; order GW2011-AR5; family JAGGXF01; genus JAGGXF01. Next base: position 949 of record JAGGXF010000021.1, on the reverse strand, counting down.
ATGACTTGTACACCAAATACAACCATGAATACTAGCTCGGCTAGTCCACTTTACACAAATGTTAGTAACTATTCGATATCTTCTATGTCGGCAGGTTCTTCAACAACAAGAACTTTTAATGTAACGGGTAGAGATAGAAATGAATATACGGTCGGCTGTAAGATAACAGCGAATAACCCGTCGTCTTATGATTCCCCCACGACCAGGGGGGTAAATGTTACCAACAAAGCTCCATATATAACTATAATATCTCCCACAAATCGTACCTACGACAAAGACTGGGTGTGGGCAAATGTTAGTCTAGACGAGTCAGGAGATTGGTGTGGCTATTCTCTGGATGGCAACGCAAATGTATCTATGACAAGATACAACTTAACATACTTCTATTCCAATGTCTCGGGATTGTCAGAAGGGCAACACAATATAATCTTTTATTGCAACGATACAGAAGGGGCTATGCGAGAATCAAATACGGTTTATTTCACTTACGGACCAGATACCAACCCACCAACATTTTCAAATATTCAGGATTCTCCTGATCCCACTGGCTATGATCAGAATATAACTATAGAGGCAAATGTTACAGACCCCGAAGATAATGGGATAGATGTAGTTAATCTTGAGATAACATATCCGAATAGCAACAAAGAAAACTTTACAATGATCAACATATCCGAAGATAGGTATCAATATAATTTTTCCAATACTTGGCAGAAAGGTACCTATAGTTATAAAATATGGGCCAACGATTCTCTCGGAAATCTTGGGTCTAGTTCTTCGTATACTTTCAATGTAGTTGGAAATGCGTCTTTCGTATTTTACACCGTCAGCGATTCTTATGGCCCTGCCGAGGATGTTAACCTAGTTTCTGTTTCTAACTGGACATCCTCTGACCAAGAGTCTGGAACACAAAGTGTCGTGGGAATAAATGAAACAATTGTGAAAACTT
>JAGGXF010000002.1 GCA_021163205.1 Candidatus Aenigmatarchaeota archaeon | reverse complement strand
GCGCCAAGTGTGCGCTTAATCTTGTTGAGATTATTCTCAACATCAAGTATCTTTCTTGCGAGGTCCCGATAGGTTGCATCAACGTATCGCTCCCAGTCGCGCTTTTCGAAGTCCAACTTCGTATTTAGAACAAACATCTCTTTCTCAAACTTGCTTTTAATATCATTAATCCGGTTTGAGAAGTCTGATAAACGGTTGCCCATTATGTCTATGATATCTTTCTGATTTTTTCTTGTTTCATCAAGCTTTGAACCAAGCCACATTTTTTGCACTATTATGATTATCAATACAACTAATATGGCTATGGATAACAGCCACTGAGATCTGGATAGGAGGACCAGTATCAGAACAAAAACGTTCAATATAATTGTAATAATCTCATAAGTTTCCATAAAACCACTTGAGCTGTGTAAATTTATGTTGATACCACCTCATAGTTATAAAGATATAAATCTTTAAAAAGATTTTCAGCTATTCTGCTGTAATGCTTCCGTAATTCTACCGCTTCAGATAATTTTATAAAGTTTTTATGAGCTAGTGTTCATATGAAAAAGAAATCATATAATCATTTTTTCATGAACTTTGCGAACAAAACAAAGTTTGATATAATTATGGCTCTGCGAGACAGACCGCTAAGTGTACTGGAGATTGTTAAAAAAGTCGGCAAGGAGCAAAGCGCGGTTTCTCATGACCTAAGAAGTCTGGCCAGATGTCATATTCTAAACAGCAAGAAAAAGGGCAAACAAAGAATATATTCTCTAAACAAGAGAACCGTGCTGCCGCTTTTAAAAATAGTCGAAAGGCACGTCAAGAAATATTGTAAGAGGTGTAAATTATGAATGTATATCTCGACAACGGGGCTTCAACTATGTTGGACCCGGATGTTTTCGAGGCTATGAGGCCATATTTCATAGAAAGATATGGTAATGCTTCCTCCACCCATAGGTTTGGTCGTGAGGCAAAAGAGGCGTTAGAGAAAGCTAGGGTAACCATAGCCAAATCAATCAACGCGAAGCCAGAGGAAATTGTGTTCACATCAGGAGGAACAGAATCCAACAATTTTGCTATAAAGTCCATAGCATTTACAAATAAAGACAAAGGTAACCACATTATAACGACAAAAATAGAACACAAGTGTATTCTCAACAGCTGCAAGTGGCTCGAGTCCCAAGGATTTGCCGTTACATATCTTGATGTTGATGAAGAAGGGTTTGTAGGTCCAGAAGACCTGGAAAAGGCGATCACGGATAAGACCATTCTCGTCTCCATAATACATGGGAACAATGAAATAGGCACCATACAAGATATTGCAACGCTCGGAAAGATTTGTGGGGAACATGGCGTTTATTTTCACACAGACGCGTGCCAAAGTTATACGAAAACAGAACTTGATGTTAATAAGCAAAATCTTGATCTGGTAACGTTAAACTCGCATAAGATACACGGACCAAAAGGTGTTGGAGCTTTGTATATAAGAAGTGGAACAAAAATAAACCCGTGGCAACACGGCGGAGGCCACGAGCGCGGCATGAGGTCAGGCACGGAAAACATTCATGGCATTGTCGGATTTGCAGAGGCTGTTAAGATTGGCATGAACAAAATACATGTCAAACACATGACTAGATTGAGAAACAAGCTAATCAAAGCCATACTTCAAATACCAGATTCTCGCCTTAATGGCCCGAACGGTGATAGGAGACTGTGTAATAATGCAAACTTCTCTTTTAGAAGTGTTGACGGAGAGGGGATTGGTGGTTATCTCGACCAGAAGGGAGTCTGTTCATCAACAGGTTCTGCATGCTCTGAAAAGGACAAAGGACCGAGTTATGTCTTAAAAGCCATTGGAGTTCCCGAGGATTATATTAACGGAAGTGTAAGACTCACACTAAGCAGGTTCACAACAGAAGAGGAAATTGATTATATCATAAAAATAATGCCAGATATAATAAAAACCCTGAGAAGAGCCTCTGTTTTTGACAAGGTTGTGGACTTCGTTAAAAAAATTCAATAAAGAAGGTGATTTAATGAGAGAAAAAATTACAAAAGATACCGTGCTGGCTATACTTTTTGACGATCCCGAAGCTGTCAAAATACTCGAGAAGTACAAACTACCTTGCTTGCATTGTCCTGTAGCACAACTGGAAATCGGTGCTTTGAAATTGGGCGAGGTTTGCAGCGTTTATGGTATAGATGTAAATAAGCTACTGGAAGAGTTGAATAAAGCAAAAGAAAGCAAACAAGAAAATGAAAAATAGATAAAATAAAAAGTAATGGCCAGCTCAACACTGACCACCGCTGCCACCGCGGGACTGAGACAACTTTTTATCACATCCGGATAATCCTTGGTTATGCTGACAGAAATTCTTCTGAATCGTTGTCGGGTCTAGCCCACTGAACTTAAACCTGTTGTTGGCAAGCCATGTTGGGCTCGCGCCTATCCCAAGTTCGTTGGTAAGGTTAATTCTTTCTCTTAGTAACTCTTTCCCCTCATCACCTTCAAAGCAAGACTTGATCTTATTTACATCCATGCTGACGTTTTTTGCGCAGTCTTCCCATATATTGGCAGCGTTCGTATAATCTTTATTTACACACCAGATATAATTCATGTATGTTTCTGGATAATACTTGATTATACACGACTGTCTGATGTCTTCATCAACCTCTTTTTGTCCGTGTAAACTTCTGAATGTTCCGTCGCCATTGTCATCAGCAATGAAATGTAGCTCAAACTTCATGTCGCTACCGAATGCATTCAGAACTTCTTTCATAGCGTTTTCAGCCATTGTACCGAAAGGACACATACTCATAACGAACAGGTCGAGTTTCTTTGGTACTTCTTCTCTACATTCTAAGGATGCAGAACAATCTGGGTCATCACAGTCTATTAAGCTATCACCGTCGTCATCCTTTCCATCAGCGCACTCACTTTCCTTTGTCGGGTCATAAAAAGAACCAACTGCTTGGGGGATTATGTAGTAATAATTCCCTTTCTTTTTCAAGGCATTTCTTATGTTTGTAAAGTTGTCTTCTTCTTCGACTGCCTTGTTGAATACATACGCAGGCAAAAGTTTGATGTCCAAGTCTTCAACAAGTTTTTTCCCCTGTGGAGTTTCATATTCCAGCTCTTTTACCTTAATTCCATTAAATAACCGTTTTGTTATTTCTATAGTTCTTGTTGTGTCGCACGTGTCACAGCTCTTGCTGGTTATCACAGTCATTTCTAAATGACTACTGGTAATGATTCCTGCAGAGTATTGTTGTCCGAGGAAAAATCCAATAACTAGAGCAACACCCAGCAATATCACTAGTTTTGCCGTAGATTTCTTCATTTTTATTGTTTTTTTTGCCATATAAACACCCCAAAATTTGAATTAAATTTTGAAAATTATTTCAGTTTTTCATCATATTTTCCTTCATCAATCTCTTTTATTATCTCTTTCGGGTTTCTTCCGTCGACGGTGACCCCTCCACTTATACAAGTACCGAGAACCTGTTTGACCTGTGATTTTAAGTCACCGGCAAGTGCATCTGATTTAGCCTTAGCGATTTTCACTACTGTTTCAAAAGATATATCGCCCGGACTAACCTTTTTTCCGTCTTCATCGATAGTGGCAAGTTTTTTGACCCCCATCTCCTTTTTAAGCATGGCAGAAACAGGTGGCGTGCCGACAACAACATCAAATTCTTTGGTTTCCGGATCTACGATAACCTTTACGGGAACTTGCATACCTTCAAAGGCCTTCGTCTTTTCATTTATTTTCTTGATTACATCCCCAACATTAACCTTTAACGGTCCAAGCGCAGGACCAAGCGGAGGGCCAGCACTAGCTTTTCCACCTTCGACAAGTGCTTCTATTGTTTGCTTTCCCATTGTATCACCTTACAATTAATTTTGTTGTTTTAGTGATATGTCCAATCGGTCATTGATTTTTGATATATTTCTAAAGATGTGGCTCGTTCTCTTCTTTCTTTTTTTCGTGTATCCTTACAGAATTCAGCGATATTGTAACAGGTATTGGTATGGCAGCCTCTAGAAGTTCTATTGTGAGTTCGTTCTTTTTCTCATCCACGCGAGTAACTTTTCCTTTCTCACCCTTGAATGGGCCAATTATTATTTCAACAATATCTCCGATTTCTGCTTGTATTTCCTGTTTCTCGGGAACTATGAATTTTTCTATATCTTTCATTTCTACTTCTTTATTTATTATCCCCCTTACATGAGGAACGCCTTTTATTGCCTGCTCTATGACAGATAAATCTCCCTCTATGAATATATATCCCCGAAGCTCTTCCGGATGAACAAGGGCCTTCACAGCTATATTTTCGTTTTTTATTTTAGTTGTCAGAGAATCGATTACGATATTCTCTCTGCCCGTTGTTGTTCTCACAGCCAGAAGCATCTAAAATCCTCCAATAAGTTGAAAAATCATAAAAACTACAAATCCAATTAGACCTATAACAATCATTCCTAGTGCTGTTATTTTCAACGACATCTTGAAGACGTCTTTATCTGGTTTGCTCGCTACGAGCAGAACCCGTCTACACTGATTGATAAAGTTTTTGATATTCATACTTTTTTATTCACCAGAAAGACTTAAAAATGCTTCTCCGACACGGGCATGGCCACCACCAATAACTAATCTGGTGATATTTCTATCCTTTCGTTAAGAATTTTCTTGGTGAATATGGCTTAGCTAAGAAAATCAGTCTACAAAATCTATTCCAAGCACCTTCTCTATTTCTTTCCTTTTTTCTTTTGAGAACTTCTTTTCTGGACCATATATTTGAGGCGATGAAACTCCCGTTACAATTAGCATTGCTCTTATGGTGTCGCCAAGCTCTTTCATTACCTGGGCACCCCAGATTATTTTTGCATCCGGGTTTAGTCGAGAGGATATGGCTTCAACTATTTCCTGGCATTCTTTTATTGTTATATCTGTCCCGCCTGATATGTTTATCAGAGCTCCTCTTGCACCATCTATATCTACATCCAACAGCGGATTGTTCAGTGCCCGTTCAACAGCTTCTATAGCCCTATTCTCAGTATCAGAATCACCCATTCCAATCATCGCGAGACCGCCGCCGTCCATAACAGCACGTATGTCAGCAAAGTCCAGGTTAACAAGACCTGGTCTTGTCACAAGCTCTGCTATACCTTTTACAGCGTTTACCAGAACTTCGTCGGCAACCTTGAACGCCGTTGTCAGAGAAACGTCTGGCACGATTTCCAGTAGTTTGTCGTTAGGTATAACTATTAGAGTATCAACAATAGTTTCCAGTTTCTCAAGCCCCTCTTGAGCATTTTTGAGCCTCTGTTTGCCCTCCATAGTAAAAGGCAACGTAACTATACCAACAGTTAGTGCACCAAGTTTTTTGGCGATGTCAGCTATTATTGGAGCAGACCCAGTTCCTGTACCACCGCCAAGGCCACAGGTGATAAAAACCATATCAGCACCTTGTAGTGCTTTTTTTATTTCTTTTCTACTTTCTTTGGCAGCTTCTTCTCCTATTCTCGGGTCAGCACCAGCGCCAAGACCAGATGTGATTTCTTTACCAATTAGAACCTTAAGGTCAGCATCTGTGTAAAGTAAATCTTGAGCATCAGTATTTATAGCAACAGCTTCTGCACCAACAATACCAACTTGCATGAGCCTTGTTATTGTATTGTTCCCGGCCCCACCGGTTCCAACAACTTTAATTTCGGCTTTTCTAGTTTCTAAAATCTTTTTTAAATCTTCATCAATGACACTGTCTTTCTTACTTTTTGAAATTGCACCAGCCATAATTAATCACCACACCCGAAAACATTGAATAATTAATCTTTTTAAAATATTTAAATCTATAAAACTTTTTTAGTTACTTTGCCTCTAAATTTACCCCAGCTTTTCTTTACTACCCCCCTTTACGAAGGATTCAGTAAACATAACTTTTTCCATACCATCAACATATTTTAGTATAATTCCTGCCACACGAGCCTTTAACTCTGGTCTTGGAAATCCTTTTTGAGTGTCAACATCTATATTAACTACATTTTTGTCTATTGAAACACCCATTATAGGAAAGCCAAAGAAATCGAGAACAGCGTTCACCTGTTCTTTCTTGTCTGTTATTTTTTCTTTAATTTCTATTTCATATTCAAGGTCTTTACCAGCCAGCGGGTGATTGAAATCAACACGCACCCTACCTGCGCTGACAGACTGAATTCTTCCTTTAGTTCCTGAAAAATCGACAATCAGCCCCGCCTTTGGTTTGAAATTCTGTTTTTTAAACGCACTTTCTGGCACGACCTTAACCAGCTCTTTTTTTCGTTGTCCAAATGCCTTTTCAGCAGGTATGGTTACCTTTTTCTTTTCACCAACTTTCATTTTTTCCAGTTCTTCATCAAGTCCTGGTATTACAAAACCAGCTCCGACAATCACAGGAACAGGTTTGTATTTTATTCTTGGGTTAAAAATTTTTTCCCTTTTTGCAACATCTTCGTCTGTTAGGTCGAATATTTCACCATTAACTCTTCCAATATAAGATATGCGGACAAATTCTCCTTTCTGCATCTACATCACCGCTCCTTAACTAACAACTATCGTACAAATAGCTTAGAGAAAATCTTTATAAAGTGTTTACATCACTACAGCTTTTATTTTTTTGTATTCATAGATTCATTTATGATAAACAGGGATATCATACAAATAATACTCATATGCCTATTCATATTGCTCATAATAATGAACAAGGTCAGCCCAACGATTTCAGTTGTGACGCAGGGTGATATCGAGAAAACAAATCTGTCTGGAGCAATAAAAAACATTTCTCACGAAGAAAAAAGCGAGCCAACCATAACCCCAACATTTATTTTCTGGCGCTGACGTGTGGTTTTATAAAGTTCTATTGTTTATGAGCAATATACTTTTGAGTAAGGGGGATTTGAATGTTGTTTAAAAACGAAAAGAACTGGAAAGCTTTTCTTTCCTTGTCTGACGAAACAATTCTAGATAAGATTTTAGAAAGGACAGCAATTCATAGACCAGCGTACAAAAATGCAGAAGATGTTAAGGTTGCGCAACTGTGGTGTGCTCTTATAGAGTTGTTTAAATATCAGGAACGGCTCAATAAACGACTCTCGAGAATAGAAAGGCTTCTTGATGGCATATTTGAAAAAGAAAGGCAGGAAAAGGAAAAGTTGATAAATAGTTTGAGAAAATTCTAGAGCGTTTATGGGGTTATTCTCAATCTCAAGAGATTTACTCGTGGTGGCTATTATAGTTTTACTTTGTCATTTTGTTATTTTCGGCAGCAAACCAGCTCTTTCCATCTTATAATATTTTTCTGGCTTGTTTAGAAACTCGAACATTTTCGGATTCTTTATGAAAAGTTTGTAGATGTTTCCGCGCATGCTTTTAATGTTCCTGGCTTTTATTATTCTTGGTTTCGGAAGATTTTCATATCTTTCATTTTTTTTAATACCATCTACACATATAAAGTAAGCTCCCCCGTGCTTTTGCTTTATTGGTCTATAACAAGATTTGAATACAGATGAAACAAGATTGCACATGACTAAGAATGATTTCGAGTTGTTTATGGTTATGTGGCCATAATTCGGTGGAACAATTATTTTATCGCCTTTCTTTCCCTCTATTATTATGACATCTGTTATTTTATTCCCATCACGTTTTTGTAAAAGAAATAAACCGTGACCACGAAGGATTTCATATATTTCTATATAAGAATATTTTTTTCCTTTGACAGCCGGGTGATAGTGGCCAGCAGTTTTTACGAACTCAATACCAAGTCGTTTAGGTGGTATAACAGTTATGTCAAATCTTATCCTTTCGCGATAGAATATTTTTTCGTCATCCTTCCGGTGCAAGTCGCGATACATATAGTAAAGCTTTATGCGCTTGTCAGATTTTCTGTAAAATTCTTTATCCAAGAGAACGTCTCTCATCTCTGACAGGCGCCTGATGTTGGGTTTTATTTTTCTGCCCTCGAATAGCAGTGTGAAGTTTGGTTTTATCTCCACGCGCAAAGGAGAGATATTAAGTTTCATATTTTTATCTTAGATAGCACATAATTTAAAGATTACATTACGGAGCAATCACTCGACGAATATTCCTGGCTTTCCTGGCTTCGCCTTCTTTGCTTTGTTCTCTGGGTCGTATTTATTGGGATCATTAGTGGCGTATAACTCAAAAGAGCAACTGAATTTTTGCTCGAACATTGGCACATTTTCTTTGAAGTAGTCGAACTCCTTTGGTATAACATAGAGACACACTTTTTTCGGCTTTTTCTTCGTGATTTTAATGATTTCTCTGATGTCTTCCACGGTCTTGCTTACCGCCTCTTCCATGCGCTCTAGTTCTTCGTCTATTTTACTTTCATCTGGCTCAGGCCATTTTTCAAGCGATATGAAAGGTTTCTTACCCAAATGCTCCCACAACTCTTCACAAATATGTGGTGTAAATGGCGTCAAAAGAATCAACACCTTCTCTATTACTTCATTGTAAACATCTTTGTTCACAGGCAATTCTTTATATTTACAGACCTCATTTACAAAACCCATAAGAGAGCCTACAGCCAAATTAAATTGAAACTTGGCAATCTTTTTTGTGACATCTTCGATAGTCCGCTGAAGCTTTGTGAGTATGTACTTATCCTTGTTTGTTATTTTCTCAGAAAGCAATGCATCCTCTGTAACAAGTTTCCAAACACGCTTAATAAATCGGAAACACGACTCAACACCCCTGTCGCTCCATTCGAACTCTTTTTCAGGAAGTGCCGTAAACAGCATAAACAACCGTGCAGTATCTGCTCCATACTTTTTTATAATTTCCTTTGGTTCTACAATGTTCCCAAGGGATTTCGACATTTTTGCTCCGTCTTTTGTTATCATGCCTTGACAAAGCAGCCTGGAGAACGGCTCATCAATATCAACCAGTCCTATATCGCGCATGACTTTTGTAAAGAATCTTGCGTAAAGTAGGTGCAGTATGGCGTGTTCTATTCCGCCAATATATTGATCCACGGGGCACCAATATTTTACTTTATTTTTGTCAAAAGGCGCTTTATCATTAGTTGGATCACAATATCTGAAGAAGTACCACGATGAATCTACAAATGTATCCATCGTATCTGTTTCCCTTCTAGCAGGACCACCGCATTTCGGGCAGTTTGTTCTAACAAAAGTTTCACTTGTTTCCAGCGGATTCCCCTTTCCATCAAATTTTACATCTGTAGGTAATTCAACAGGCAAATCTTTTTCCGGCACGGGAACAATGCCGCATTTATCGCAATAAACTACTGGTATCGGCGTTCCCCAGTACCTCTGCCGGGAAATTAGCCAATCTCTTATCTTATACTGAACGGTTCGCTTACCATATCCATTTTTCTCTATGAAGTCATTGATTTTTTCCATGGCCGCTATATTACTCATTCCGTCAAATTCACCAGAATTGACAAGCACACCCTCACCCACATACGCCTCTTTTAGTTCTTCTGGTCTGAGTTCCTTATCCTTTGGGGTTATGACAACTTTTATTGGTATGTTATACTTTTTTGCGAATTCAAAGTCTCTCTGGTCATGAGCAGGCACAGCCATTATAGCTCCAGTTCCATACTCAAGAAGTACAAAATTTGCGATGTAGATGGGAATTTCTTCACCGTTCAGAGGATTTACAGCATATTTACCGATAAACATACCTTCTTTTTCCTTGTCTTCCGCCGTTCGCGTAAACCTGTCTTCTATTACGACCTTCTTTACAAAGTTTTTCACTTTTTCTTCATATTTTGTGCCAGCAACAAGTTCCATAACCTTTGGATGTTCCGGAGCAAAAACTATGAAGGTTACACCAAACAATGTGTCTGGCCTGGTTGTAAACACCGGTATAATATCATCTGAGCCCTTCAGACGAAAGTTTACCAACGTGCCTTCACTTTTTCCAATCCAATTCCTTTGCATTGTTTTAACTCGTTCTGGCCAATCTAACTTGTCTAGGTCACTAAGAAGCTCGTCGGCATAAGCAGTAATCTTAAAGAACCATTGGTCTATGTTTTTTACTTCCACCGTAGACTTGCAACGCCAACACCTACCGTTTTCCACCTGCTCATTTGCCAGTACTGTCTTGCAACCAGGGCACCAGTTAACAGGCGATTTTTTCTTATAAGCCAATCCCCTTTCAAGAAACTTCAGGAAGAGCCATTGATTCCATTTATAATATTCCGGAGAGCATGTTTTAATCATTCTTCTCCAGTCATAGCTCAACCCAAGCATTTTCTGCTGTTTTATCATCTCAGTTATTGTTTGCTTTGTCCATGCCGCCGGGTGACTTTTACCCTTTATAGCCGCGTTTTCTGCGGGCAGCCCAAAAGCGTCATAACCCATGGGGTGAATTACATTAAAGCCTCGCATAATCATAAACCGAGCAAAAGCGTCGCCTATAGAATAATTTCTTAGATGACCCATATGCAGTCTTCCAGAAGGATATGGAAACATTTCAAGAACATAATATTTTTTCTTGTCATTCCGTTCGGTGACATTAAATATTCCAGCTTCTTCCCACCGCTTTTGCCACTTCTTCTCTATTGATTCGATATTCATGGGCAAACACCATATTTATTATAGGCAATTAACTATTTTTTAAACTTAAGATATAAAAAAATATTAAAAGGCCTAAAGAATAAAAACTAGAAATGAATCAAAATTTAAAAAGATAATCGATAAATACACACTTGTCCAAATGCCTCCGTAGCTCAGCTTGGATAGAGCATCTGCCTTCTATCAGCCCTTCTTAAAAGAGGCGTCGGCAAAAGAAACGGAGAAAGCAGAGGGTCGCGGGTTCGAATCCCGTCGGGGGCATCAGATAACTTTAAATTTAATCCCGAAAATTAATTATAGGTCTATGATATGCACGTTAAATTAAATACAATTATTTTATCTGTCTTATTAATTATCTTTATTTCTCCTGTTGTTTTTTCCGATGGCGGCATTGTAATCTATGACAACGACATGTGGAATATGTTCAATGAAGATCAACAATATTGTGCCATAAATTACAAAGATGGATATCAAAAGATGATAATCGCAGTAGACACAGAAGGCGCGCTAAAAGGCGATAAGGCTGTCTGGATATTCCCTATTCCTGCAAAACCAGATAATGTTGAGATTAATATTATAAAGGGATTTCCTTCTTTACGGGGAAAACCAATTAATCGAGAGGCATATGATACAATATCAGAAAGACTTCTGCTATCAAGTCTAACGCAAATATACACATACCCATTGTTTATATTTTTTAGCTTTCGGAATGCAGGAGGTATGCGAGATGGGCTCGAAGTTCATGAAAGAGTCCAAAAGATGGGCATGACAACAGAGCTGGTTACCGCAGAAGAGGCGGGCGCCTTCTATGATTATTTAACAGAGAAAGGGATAGATTTGCCAGACAACTTTAAGTCAATCTTAGAGGATTATATCGGGCAAAACTACTCTTTTGTGGTTTCTTGGATTTCTGATGTTGAAAAATTTAAATTAGATCAGGGAATAATAGAAGACGCTGATGATTTGATTTCTTTGTTTAATGAATTTGAAAAAACTGCAGATAAAAAGATACCTAGTAGTTTAAAAAAAGAATTTGAACAGTTTGTACTTGATAATTATGAAGAGACCAGCAGATTACTTAAAGAGAAACACATAGATTTTTCTAGAGCAGGAACAAATTTAGCTATAGCGACTTCTAATAAAGTTATAGAAAGATTTACTTATGAAAAATATAAAGAAAAATATGATGAGAACCAGAGGGTTTTTGAAAAATTTAGAGGTTATTTATGGGACAAGAATTACGTGGTTCAAAAAAATACATTAGGAGTTTTTATTAATTTTCCTACAAAAAGAATATACTATCCATTAAAGCCAACCTCTAGCTATGGTGACGAGAGAATACCCATAGTTATATACATTATAGGTTTTGTAACACCAGATTTATACAAAAATATACGACCATACACAGAGATGACTTATTTTCTGAACGGTTATTATTATCCTCAAGAAGAGAAGAATCTGGAAGACTTTTTCAATACCAACCGAGAATTGATATTCAACTACACTAAAGTCAAAATAAATACAACATCAAAACAGCTGACTGAGGACTTGTGGTTTGATGTCCGTACACCACCAAAGGTAAAATTTTTTACTTTTATGTTTCATAATACGACACTAATTAGTATATTAACATTTATTATATGTTCATCTTTGGCGTCTCTGATTGCGTCCCTTTTAGTATTTAAGAACAACAAGCCAGCTAAAGCTAATTTTGCATTATTAGGTATATTTAATTTTTTTACTTTAGTAGGATTTACATTAGTAT
>JAGGXF010000010.1 GCA_021163205.1 Candidatus Aenigmatarchaeota archaeon | reverse complement strand
TGATATAACATGTATTGTTAATAGCAGTAAGGAGTTTGTTAAAAGAGGGGAAATAATTTTATATAGAGAGGTTGCGAAAGAGTTGAGAGCAAATCCCGGAGACAGGGTGCTGGTTACGCCACGGCCTGAACTCGAATCAAAAAAGTTCATTCATGAAAAAATCAATGGAAAAGAGCTGAACTATGAAAAAATTAAATCCATCACAGACGACCTTCTCGAGCGAAATCTAAATGATTTAGAATTGGCGGCCCTCATAACTGCGTTAAAAATACGTGGTATGAGCAAAAAAGAAGTTTATTATTTTACAAAAGCGATGGTGGAAACAAGCAAAAGGATGAATTTCTACGGTAAGGTTATGGATAAACACTCTATTGGTGGGGTTCCTGGAGATAAGACAACATTGCTCGTTGTTCCAATAGTAGCAGCTGCTGGTCTCAAAATACCCAAGACATCATCACGTTCTATAACAAGCCCTGCTGGAACAGCTGATCGCATGGAGGTTCTTGCTAATGTCGAATTCTCAGCAGAGGAGATTGAAAATATTGTAAAGAAAACAAAAGGATGTATAGTCTGGGGTGGTGCTCTTGAGCTGGCACCAGCAGACGATCTTTTCATAGAGATAGAACATCCCCTTTCAATGGACCCGCTTCTCATTCCGAGCGTTTTGGCAAAGAAAAAAGTTATGGGGTCAAATTTTGTTGTTATAGATATTCCTCTGGGGCATTGCACAAAAGTTACGTCCATGAACAATGCCAAAGAGCTAGCAAGAAAATTTATTGATGTAGGAAAGAAGCTCGGAATAACGTTGAAAATTCTCGTCAGTTATGGCGAGCAGCCAATAGGGCATTCAATAGGAGCAAACGCAGAAGCAAAAGACGTTCTTGAAACTTTTGCTACACACAAATCACCTGATCTTATAGACAAAGCAACATCTTTGGCAGGCGAACTTCTTGAAATGGCTGGAAAGAAAAATGGAAAGAAACTTGCCTTAGAAATTTTTAATTCTGGAAAAGCTGAAAAAAAGTTTCGGGAAATAATTGCAGCACAGGGGGGGAATCCAGACATACAACCAAAGGATATTATGCTTGGTCCAAAACGTGAGACGATACGCGCAAAAAAGAAAGGATTTGTTGTAGCAGTAAATAATGCAGCTCTTGTCGAGGCCTGTAAAATAGTTGGTGCCCCAGAAAATAAGGCTGCGTGCATTGAGTTATATAAGAAAATCGGAGATACTGTTAAAAAAGGTGATCCACTCTTCACAATTTATTCAGCCAAAACACATAAAATCAATGAGGCGATGAAACTTATTAATCAGACTCGGATATTCGAAATTTCAAAAAAGAGGAGAGCACCAGTCAAAAACATGGTGCTAACAGTTTTTAGTTGATATTCCTATTTACCACGTTTTTGCTATAACTATATTCATACAAGCATATCAAGGATTTTTTTATTAATATTTTTTTGCTTTGGCCTCAACTTTAGAAGACGTTTCTCTATAATTTCTCTATCCTCAAGAATTCTCTCTATTTTTTCAAGATGGCTTTCCATAATTTTGAAAAATATCTCGAATTTTTTGTCCAACGTGTTTATTTTATGTTCTGTCTTTTCGATCTTTTCTTTTAGCTCTTTCTTAATTTCATTTTGTCTGGTTGTGTTGTGGTTTATCTGTTCAGACAACTTTTTAATGACATTGTCATTTTCTTCGAATTTATCTATTATGGGGTCAGTAAAGTAGGCAATAATGGTTCTTCTAGTCCTAGTTATATCTTCTCTGATTTCCTTTAATTTTTCTTCTATCGCTCTTAGTTTAAGTATCTGGCTCTCCACTACTATTCTAAATTCATCTATGCTTTTCTCCATGTTTTCATAATATTCATCGCTATTGGTATTCATTTTTTTGCGCTCCATTTAGCGTCGGCTTTATTCTAGCGATTCCAGAATGTCAGAAGTTATGGTTTCTTTCTTTTTTTCGGAAAGCTCGTCAACTCTTTCTTCCAATAACTCCAATTTACGCTCGATCTGCGTTGTCTTTATTTTCAAGTCTCTGACATCAACTTCAATATCGTCTATGATATCTTTCTGCTTGTCAAATTTATTTTTGATAAGTTCTACCATTTTTTTCAAGAACTCGTTCAATTCAATTTCATTTTCTACCATAAGAATAACTATACAACAAGCTTTTAATTTTTGTTTTTCCTTTTTGTCGTAATTGTTTCGTAATGGTTCGATATATATTTCAACCAAGACACGGTGTTTAATTTAAGCGCTTCTAGGCTGACCTAAGCTCTTTTGCGGCAATTTCTGGCGAGACAGGATTAATATACGCCCCCGTGCACTTCTCAAACCCCGCCCAGACTGTCAGCACAGGAAGAATTTCCAGATGCATATGGTAGTTATTTTTGCTGTCGAGGGGTGCCTGGTGAATATAGTAGTTATATGGAATATTTGTTATCTGCTTATTCATTTTTACAAGCACGGCCCTCAAGGCATCGGCTAAATCTGTTTTTTCCTGCTCTTTTAGACCCGCAATGTTTTTTACGTGCCTCTTAGTTATTATCCATGTTTCATATGGGACAATAGAGGCAAACGGGCACATGGCCAAGAACGATTTGTTTTCGTAGACAAATCTTTTACTTTTGCGCTCTTTTTTTACAATGTCACAAAAAATACATTTTCTGTTTCTTCTTCTATACTTGGAAGATGCATTCATTTCCCTCGCTATTAATTCAGGAACAAAAGGCGTTGCTATGATTTGAGAATGGGGATGTGAAAGAGAATTACCTGCCGCCTTTCCGTGATTTCTGAATATCGCAACAAATCTTACATTCTTATCCTTCGAAAGAACAACAAAACGTTGCTGATAAACATCTATTATTTGTTTTATTTTTTTGACGCTGAACTGATCCAATCTTTTGCTATGAGAAGGTGACTCAACAACAACTTCATGGTGTCCGACACCGGTAAAACAATTTGTGAAACCATCTAATTTTTTTTTATAATTAGCTTTTTTTGACAGGGCGGGGAACTTATTTTCTATTACACGAATATCCCACCCGCGCTTACCATTAATTTTGAATATGGTTGGTGGTGTCATATCTTCATTCCCAGGACAGAAGGGACATTTGATCTTTTTTTCTTTCGTCTTTACGGGCCTGAAATCTTTGGGTCTTTTCAACCGGTTGGTTGCAATTATGCTATATCTTTCAAGGAGATAATCTTTTCTTATCTCATTTACCATAATCTTTATTTAACTAGTCCACTAAATAAAGATTATGTCAATCTTTCAGCCCTATGATATAAGAGGAAGATACCCAAAAGAGATAAATGAAGATATAGTAAAAGACATTGCACAGCGTTTTGTTGAGATGATAGAGCGCAGAGAAAAAAATAAGGATATTATTATATCCAGAGACAACCGATTGAGTAGTCCCGAACTGGCGAAAGCTGCTAGAGACGCGATAACAGAATTTGGCTATAATGTTATTGACATAGGTATGGCTCCAATATCGTTGTTCTACTTCTCCATGAGAAAGTTCAAGGCACCAGGAATTATGATAACAGCATCCCATAACCCACCAGATTACAATGGAATAAAACCATGTTGGTCTGATACCATGGCTTTTTCTCAGGCAGAGATTCAGGAGCTTAGTAAAAAACCAAAACCAAGAAAAGTGGAGCAGAAAGGTGTTGTTCGAGAGGAAGATGTTTTACAGGACTATATTAGTTACCTCAGAGATAGATTTTCTTTTACCAAGTCGCTTAAGGTGGTTTTTGATACGGGTAATGGTTCTGTGGGTCCGACACTCAAGGCTGTTATGGACAGCTTTGGTCATGACTATAAAATACTTTTTGAGGAACCTGATGGAAGTTATCCAAATCATATGCCAGACCCGACAAAACCAGAAAATATGAAGAGACTAAGAGAAGCTGTCCTTGAAGGTGGTGCTGACATGGGGGTAGGTTTTGACGGTGATGGTGACCGTTCTGTGTTCGTAGACGAAAAGGGAAACGTTATTCTAGGCGACAGGATTCTCATAATATTCGCTAAGCAAATGCTAAAGGAAAATCCCGGGGAGAAGATAATATACGACATACGAAGCACCATGGCTCTTGAGGGAGAGATTAAAAAATGCGGAGGAATACCAATAGTGAGCAAGGCGGGAAGAATATTTTTGAGAGAAAAGCTCAACAAAGAAAACGGAATACTTGCCGGGGAAACAACAAGCCATTTCTTTTTCCGTGAAAATGGTGGATATGATGAAGGTATATTCGCTGCTCTGAAAATGATGGAAATTATTGACACCGCGGGAAAACTTTCTGAGCTCGACAGTCAGATACCAAGATACTTCTCAAGTCCTGACATGCGCCTGAGCTGCAAGAATAAGGACGAGGTCGTTGAAAAAGTAAAAGAATATTTTGAAAAAAATCCAAAAGTTAAAAAAATCATTACGATAGATGGTGTAAAAATCATTTTTGAAAACGGGTGGGTTTTGGTTCGACGCTCCAATACAGAAGAAATGATTAACATACGCGCTGAAGCCAAAACAAAAGGCACGCTTGATGAAATAGAAGAGCTGATTATGAAACAGGTTGAGAAAGTTATGGTAAAATAAAAAGGAATCTGCATAATTTTCTATCTCTTACAATTCCATTATTTCTGTTTCCACTTCTTCTCCCTTACGGAAAGCCACGATCTTAAACCACTTGTTTTTTACGCGTTTCTTGCGTATGATTCTGTCTATGTTCCGTGGTAATCGCGGCTTTACTTTTATTGCTGGCGTTCTGAATGCGTTTATGTCTATACCAAGCATGTACTCATCCACGGCCCGTATGAACAAAGCGTAGTTCCAAGCCTGAGATGAACAACCAAGCGCCTTTCCCGTGTCAGCAGACCGATTTTCTGTCATCTCTTTTAATCCGTATGCTGGCAAATCCTTAGAAATTGTCTTAAGATAGTCCATTCCTTTCTTAGGACTGCCGTACCTGAATTCTGCACAGGCTGCCCACAGGGTTGTGAGTTCCCACACACTACCTTCATGATACGATTCAGAATCATATCCTGTTTCGTCGCTGGCTAGTGTCCGCACGCCCCAGGGTGTTGTAAAGACAGGCGATTCTATCAATTCGAGAACATCAGCAGCACGCTTTGATATGCCGAAAAGGAGTGGGACAAGCATATTCGCCGTTTTTCTATTTTTAATTGGTTCGACAGAATCGCGATAAAAAGAACCGTTCCAGAATCTTCTATCGAAGTTTTTTCTCAGCTTGTTTATATTTTTCTCCAGATAGGCGTCTCTTCCAAGGCATTTCATCATATCGTTGTAGCATTCGAGAGCCCTTATCCACATTGCTTGCACATCCAAGGCTTCAAGACCCCTGTTAAGAGTGTCCATCCACGTTTCACCGCGCTTTTCTTTTTCATATTCAACATCATTTGCGATGAAACCATACTTGTCTGTCCTTTTCTGATACGCTGCCAAAATCTTTTCGACAAGTGGTTTTTGCTTGTATAGGAATCTTATATCGTCACTGTGTGAAATATAGTGGTGAAGAGAGATTATCCAAAGGAGGGGGGCATCGACAGAATAGTAGTCTATTGAGCTGGCATCTGGTGCTATAAAGTTCGGTATCCTCCCATTTTTTATATGTTTGCCAAGTGTTGACAGCGTTTCCTTGGCTTTTTGAAATTCCCCCAGGTCTACAACAGCAGGTATAATCCATCCAGAGTCCCTGCCCCATATTTGTTGGAACCACGGATAGCCCGCATAATATCCGTAACCGACGGGTGTTTTTTTTAGAAGCATCTCGAGATTTATTATAGACCACTTAAATGCCTGCTCTAGTTCGTTGTCGTTACAAACAACAGAATCTCTAACAAGACTGTTGTAGTATTTTATCTTTTTCTTTATTTCTTCTATAACATCAAAATTATAGTTTTGTATGGCTTCATGTTTATCGTTGCCAACACTAAGTATTACTACTGCTCTTTTCGCAGTCAAGATATATTTTACGACCAAGCATCTCTGCTTGTCTCCAGGCAACGGGCGATGCAACTTGTAATATGCATCCCCTATATTTCCATCAGGATTTGATTTTATGGCTAGTACGCCCAACGGGCTCACAAAGAGCTTCCCTTTTTTCTTATCTTCTATCTCATACTCTCTTTCATGCCAGTTTTCACTTATATTACGTATGTTTATACCTATTTCGACCTCGTAGGTATGTTTTCTTTCGCCGGATATAATGATAGCCAATGCTCTCATGTTTTCTGGCACAAATAGGGTTTCAGTTATCTCCTCCCCGTTAACATTATAACTATGCACTGCTCTTGAACCGTGATAGTTGACATCATCGATTGTGTGAGGCGACAGCCATTTATTTTGATCAGACACGAAAACAGAAAAGTAGTCAAAAAACTTTTTACCAAAAGACCATAGCCCGGACCATTTTGTTCTGAAAGAACCATCAGTAAAGCGCTGAAAAAAAGCCTTCTTACCAGATAAAACATAAGTCATGTCGCATGGAACAGGCATAAATAGTTATATTAAAAGTTAAATATAAAGAATATGCTGGTGTGGGAATGACAAAAATATCTTTAATATTCGAGGTTCATCAGCCGCTGAGACTTAAAAAATTTGGTATTGATTATTATAAAAATAATTTTGAGGAGCGTTATTTTGCAACGGAATTTAACAAGTTTGTCTTTGACCGTGTTGCTTCCAAGTGCTATTGGCCCGCAACGCAGATGTTACTGGACCTTGTCTGGAAGCTAAAAGACGAAGGCAAGCCTTTCAAGGTCGCTTTCTCTATTACCGGGACATGGCTCGAACAGGCAGAGCGATATCAGCCCGGACTCATAGATTTGTTTAAACAATTTCCGAAAGGTTATGTCGAATTTTTGGCAGAAACATACTATCACTCACTCGCGAGTCTTTACGAAGACGGAACAGAATTCAAGGAACAGGTGCAACAACAGGTTGCAGCAATTAAATCACTTTTTGGTCAGCGTCCAAAAGTTATGACCAATACGGAGATGATATACAATAACATCATCGCGAAACGCGCACAGGACATGGGTTTTGATGCGGTTTTCACAGAAGGTGTTCCCCACATTCTCGGATGGCGTTCACCTCATTATGTTTACAAGCCACCTTACTACGTTGCCGATAAAATCAAGGTTTTGTTACGTAGTAGGCAGCTCACAGATGATGTGGGATACCGTTTTTCTGCCAGATGGTGGGACCAGTGGCCACTGACAGCTGAAAAGTATTCGGCGTGGCTCTCAGCAGCAGGTGGTGATTGTATAAATTTGTTCATGGACTATGAAACCATAGGTGAACACCAGTGGGAAGAAACGGGCATTTTTTGGTTCTTCAAGGCACTTCCTTACCAGATTCTTAAATATGACAACCTGGAATTTGCATTGCCCAGTGAGGTCGCAAAGCTGGAACCCAAAGGAGAGTTTGATGTCTTTGAGCTTTCGACGATATCCTGGGCAGACCTCGAGATGGACGTTTCGGCATGGCTCGGGAACAAGATGCAACAGATTTGTTTCAAGGAGCTCAAAGAGATGGAACAAGACGTGAAAAAGACAGGTGATAAAGAAATAATAAAAACGTGGAGACTCCTGCAGACATCAGATCATTTACACAACATCTGCACAAAGTGGTGGGGAGATGGTGACGTTCATCAGTACTTCTCATATTTTGACACGCCTCATCAGGGCTTCATCACGCTGATGGAAATCCTTCACGACTTCAAGACGAAAGTTCATCAGAAGTTGATGGAGAAGAAGTGAGGGGACACTTCTTTATTTCTCATTCAGATGTCCTTGAGGTATATATTTAAAAATCTGATATCATCTACCATAGCCCCAAAGCTTTTCCATAGACACCTGCCGTCCACCTGGCGATTTTATCCCATTTGTAGTTTTTCTCTACTCGTGCTCTCCCCTTTCGTCCGAGGTGGTTTGCCCAGTTCTTGTCTGAAAGTATGCGGTTGACCTGGTCAGCAATGGATTTGCTGTGGCCAGGATATGTGTGAAGACCAGTTTCTTCATGTACAATCGTTTCTTTAAGTCCACCCGTGTACGAACCAACAGATGGTCTGCTCCCAGCAGCTGCTTCCAATGCCACTATACCGAAAGGCTCATATATAGAGGGGATTACCGTTGTCGTTGCCTGTTTGAATAACGATAGGACAATACCATCCTCTAGAAATCCTGTGAAGAACATCTTGTTAGCGACGCCCACCTTTGACGCGATACTGCGATAAAAGTTAAGGTTTCCTTTTCCAACTATCACAAACTTGGCTTCACCGTGCTCTTTAAGTATATCTGGCGCCGCATATATTAAATATTCCAGCCCTTTCTGTCGTGTTAGCCTGCCCACAAAGAGTATGATATCTTCCCAGTCTGCTGCAAAGTCGTTTTTATTTATTGGTTTTGCTTGAGTATCAAACCTTTCTATGTCTATACCATTTGGTATGTAATGCATCTTGTTCTCGGGAGGATTAAACAAACTACGAACTTCATTGTAGAAATCCTTTCCAACCGTGATTATATGGTCTGCCTCATATGTTCCATACCATTCAAGGTCGTTAATCATTTTAGCCATTCTACTGCCAATACCGAATCTGCCTTGTTCTGTCGAATGTATCGTGAAAACCATTGGTATGTTTAATGTTTTTTTAATACCCACGCCAGCCGGAACCATCATCCAGTCATGCGCATGGACAAGCTCGAATTTTTCTTCTTTGTTCAGCTCAACTGCCTTTTTTTCCATCCTGTGGGATAGAAACATAGCCCAGCTTACTATGTCCGGGGCAGAGCCAGTACTGGGAATAGTATAAACATGAACACCTTCTATATCAAAGCTTTTTTCTTCTGGGCCATGTGTAAGAACATGAACATCATGCCCTTGGTTAACCAAGGTTTTTGACAAATCCAGGCAATGGCTGGCTATACCACCGACTTTGTTTGGTGGAAATTCCCACGTGGTCATCAATATTTTCATATGTATCACTTCTTTTGCTTTTCCACCAGTTCATATATATCAAGGGTCTTCTTTTTCCAGTCCTCCACAGGTCGTATGAGTGCGAGTTTGCTGTCGGGTATTTTTAAATCATTGCGTAAAGAATTAAAGGTTTTGTCATCGCACGAGATTATGTAATCTGCCTCGAATCCAGACCACCATTCCAAATCAGATATTATACCACCGTGGGGCCCTCCAAATCCCCGCACATGCTCAGTAGAATGTATGGTCATAACAAGCGGTTTTTCTGTTAATTTTTTCAGCGTCATGGATGCCGGAGCAGTTATCCAATCATTCCCGTGAATTATATCGAAGCCAAATTTTTCAAACAATTCGCGGCCTTTTTTCTTAATTTCATTGTTCATGAGCATAGCCCAGTTAAATATGTTATCTGCATTCAGAACAAGCGTTATTGAGTGTGCATTAAAGTTCACTTCTACTTGTTCACTTTTTTCGCAAGAATCGAAGTAAACAAGGTCAACACGTTTCCCTTGTTTTGCCAGAAAACTTCCGAGTTGCTTTACATACTCATTGTTGTGAAAATCTTTTGCTAGCAACAAAATCCTTTCAACCATTTTTCACACCTTAAAACGTCTTCTCATTTTTTCCAGCGCAAGATTGTGTGCTTCTATGTAAAGGCTTGCTAGTTTGTTCCAGTCTGCTTCTGACGCAAGTTTTTTCGCGTCCATTTTCATTTCGACTATTTCTTTTATACTCATTTTCGACACCCAACATATATAATCACACAAGTCGTTGACAATATCTTCTCTTTTTCTACCTCTCGCTCTTAATACCATTATACCGTGCTTTTTTCCATCTGTCTTATCCATTGTTTTTAATACGAACTGACCGAATCCGCCAAGGTCTGTTGTCAGCGACAGCGCGCCGTTGGCAGCTGTTTCGAGCGGTGTATAGCCCCACGGTTCATAATATGAAGGAAATACGCCAAAACTGGAGCCAATCACTGTTTGATAATAATCCATTGATAGAAGCTTGTCTGTTATGGACAAGTAAACGGGGTAAAATATTACCTTTATTGGATCATCTTCTTTGTTTGTAAGTTTATTGTCGCGCAGAGCCTTTATTATTGGGTCGTCGTCTTCATTGTAGTCAAGGTCATATGAGCATATCGGAGGATATCCCTGTTTTTTAGATATCAATGATTCAGAGAGTTTTTCTGAGTCGGTAATGAACCCTTTTATTATTTTGTTCAGCTGTCTATCATTACTTTTATTCATAAGTATGTCTAAAAGTTTCTCTTTTATTTCAGGCATTATTTCTTCCACGTGGTCTTTTAATTCATTATAAAGCGAAATATTTTCGAGAACCTCGAATTTTTCACCGCGCACACTCGAAGGAATAAAGAAGAATACAAACGTATCTCTTTTCACGTCCGTTTCTTTCAATTTTTGGTTTGCTTTTCCAAGTGCCTCTATCAAAATGTCTATGCCTTTATTCCTGAATTCATATCTTCCAGAGATGAATATTATTCTTGGGTCGTTTGTATTTATCTTATAATAAGGAGTGAAATATGCCTGAAGAAAATCTATTAGTTTTTTCTTGTATTTTTTGTGAAGATATGATAGCTCTTCCATGGGAGGAAACTTTTCCATGTCCAGACCATTTAATAAAATTTTATCCGGATTTTTTCCAAGTATGAACTTGGTTTCTTTTGCCATAGTTTCACTCACGGTTGTAAAAACATCAGCTTCCTCTGCCGATTTTTTTTCAAGCAAATGTTTGGCTTCAACGTTGTAATCATATGCCTTCTTTTCGTTAACAACCATACCAGCTTTAATCCCCTCGTCTATTTGTTCTATTAGATTTTCTCCATGTCCAGCCATTGTTCTACCAAGGACAGTTGCATGTGTGGTAAAGACCGTGGCTATTCTAACATTCTTCTTTTTCAGGTAAAGAAGAGCTGCCCCCGAGAGCCATTCATGAAAATGCGCAACGATTTCGTCGCTTTCATACTGCTTGGCTATTTTTTCAAGAAGCTTTCCAACTGCCCACCCCCAGACAACGGGCTCTTCGAAGTCGCAACCAGCTCTTATGGAATCTATGCCAAAATCTTTCCAAAGTTCTGTCTTTATGTCGTTCTTTCTGTACATGAAATTTCTTATGTCCAGAAGAATTACGCGTGGCCTTCCATCTATTCTCCACTGGCCGTAATAACATTTTATGCCCTCTTTGTTTAGCTCTTCGAATATATTTCTAAGCTCTCCTGGATCTCTCAAATCTATTTCAAATTTTGATTTTTCAGGAGCATAGAAACCAACGGCAGTATATCTATCATTATATATCTTAGTCATCTTAGCTGCTTTCGATGAGAGTACTGTGTAAATACCACCAACCTTGTTACATACCTCAAAGGACACCTCAAAAATTCTCGCATTACCCACGCATTACACCTCTAATATGTTATTATGAAAGAATTATAAATATATTTAAAACACTCTCGCTGGTATATCTAGTAATCTAGCTGATTTAGTATCCGTACTCCTAAAGTTTTGAAAGAAAAGAAGATGACGAGTCTGAACTAAAAAAGCCGGCTTAGTGTTAAGCTAAATACTAAAGATTCGAGAAAGAGAATATACCAGTTAGAGTCTGAAGACGTTGTTAAAGAAATTTTCGGATGAATTACCGAAAGATTTAAATACTTTAGTTCATTAATATTAAGCAATATGAAACAAAACATCAAAAAATTATCAAAAAATGAAAAGAAGTTTCTAATTTCACTTCTAGAAGATGGTAGCAAAACAGATGCTCAGATATCAAGGGAAATTGGTGTTAGCAAGTCAACGGCATATAGAATTAGAAAAGATTTAGAAAAAGAAAAAATAATCATCGAGTATATACCAATCATAGACCTAGATAAAATGGGTGTTGAAGCTTTCTTTGTTTTAATGTTTCAATGGACAGCATTCAAGGATCAAAAACTAACAAATAAGATGTTAAGTGAATTAAAAAAAGATCCTCATGTCATATTCTTAGGTAATGGTGAAGGTTCTGAAGGATTAACCACATGCATATTTCTTGGTTTTAAAAATTTAAGCGAATATAATACATACCTAAAAAAATTTAGAAGTAAATACGAGGATTTTCTTGGAAAGACTGTAAGTTTATTAATTCCATCAAAAGAAATTATTAAACATGATTTCACTGATATGGTAAAGTATATACTTGGAGGTGAATCTAGATGAAACGTGCTTTCATTTTTATAGCTATGCTGTTGGGATTTGTGTCATTAGCTCCAATTGTTTATGCTGCAGCCGAATTTACAGTTTCTGGGACTACAGAATATACTGTAGCATGGGGTGAATCTAAATCAGTATTTGTTAATGTAAAATGTTTAAATTCTTTCCAAGATTGTCAATGTTATGACAGAGTAGATACTGGTTCTTGGTCCGCAAAATATTCTATTAATCCTGGTCAAACAGAGCCCAGAAACTTTAATTTACCTCCAGTTCCCTCTTCAGGTAAAGGCCAAGTAAGTTATGTAATTGAGGTTAAATGTAATGAATTTTGGGATAGTACATTTGTATATAAGAGTTTAACAATAAATCTTAACTATCCTACTGATGCTCAGTGGCAAGAGTATCAACAACAACAAACTGCCAAAGCGCAGGCAAAAGCTGAAATAATCACAGCACAAAATCTTATTAGTGATGCACAATCTGCTATAAATTCTGCTCAAAGTAAGATTACAGAGGCTACTGTTGTTGGTGCAGACATTACCCAAGCAAATAGTTACTTATCATCTGCTAATACTGCATTAAGTAATGCTCAGACATACCTAAGTACAGCACAAACATCTTATAATGCTGGTAATTATGAATCTGCCAAAACAAGTGCTCAACAAGCACAAACTTCTGCAAATGATGCTAAATCTTATGCTAACCAAGCAAAATCTTCCGCAGAATTAGCTATGCAGCAGATTACCAAAGAAAAAACCGAAGCTAGTAACAAAATTTCTAGCGCAAGTTCGGCCATAGATAATGCTAAAAAAGCTATCAAAGAAGCTGAAGGTTTGATCAATAACGCTACTATAATAGGAATGGATACTACACAAGCAGAAGGGGATGTGGCAACAGCAAGATCTAAATTACAAAGTGCAGAAGATTATTATTCTGAAGCAACAACTGCTTTTGATGCAGAAAATTACGATTTGGCGAAACAAAAAGCTACTTCATCTGAATCCTATGCTAAAGATGCAGAGTCATTAGCATCATCTGCTTATAATTCTTTATGGGTTGTGTACTCAAAGAAAAGAGTAGCAGCTGAAGCCATTACAAGTGCCGACAGTGAAGTAAGTCAAATGAACGAAATCAATACAAAACTAGCGTACATCTTAAGGAATATGAAAACATATGGTGTTGATATAACAGAAACAAAAACAGTTGTAGACGAAACCAAATTAAATACAGACGCAGCTGAGGATCTACTATCTCAGGCAAAGAATAGAATGTCTGCTGGTTATACCGATGAAGCAGCTAGTTTAGCTGTCCAAGCAAGAGATAAAGCTGCCGCTTCTCATAATAGACTAGATACTATTGTCTTAAATCTAAAATTTGGAATTCAAGATGCGTTAGAAGCTGGTTATAAAGAAAAACAACTAAATCTAGAGCAAGCCAAAGTCGCAGTTCAAAGTGCATCAGAGACTTATGGGGCGGACAATGAATTAGTAATAAAAGCACAAGAAGATGTTACTAATGCTGAATCAAGCCTAAAAGATGCAAAGTCAAAAATAGATTCTGTTGAAGCTTCTGAAAGTTTAACAGAATTGCTAACGAATGCGAAATTAGCTTTTGAAGGTTTGGAAGTAACACAACAACATATAGATAAAGCCCACGAAAATGCTAATGCAGCAAAAATGAAGTTATATCAAACTATCGCAGCTGGTGCTGCTGGTGTGTCTGCTACAGGCGGTGGATTCCTATATTGGAGAAGAAAGAAAAATAGAAAGTCAAACAACATAAAACAGAAGAGAAAAAGAAGAAACAAAAGATAGAACATTATGAAAAAGAAATAATGGTGCAAAGGTGAAATTATGAACAAAATGAAATTCAAATCAATTTGGTTAATTTATATATTGATAATGATAACTGTAATTTTAGTTAGCGGTTGCATTGATCAAAGATTTTCTCCTTCTGTAGGTTTCAAACTTGACAAATATAGTATCACTGTTGATGACAATACTGTTTCTTCTGAGTTTGTAAAAGCAACAATTACACGGTTGGATAATGAAAACATATCTACAGTTTTTGTAATGAAATTTTTTCCACAAACACCTGAAGACATTTATCCTGTAGACGTTGATGGTAATGAAATCAGTGAATTATCGACAAGGCCTCTGAAAGCAAAGGGCGCAGAAGATATACTCCAATTCAAAGTATTTGGTAAAAAAGGTGGATTTACAGAGGCAAAATCTAAAATAAGAATTGAGCTTTGGTGGAATAATACTAAAATTGAGAATACTGATAGAATCTTAGAGGTGTCCGTAAGATGAAGAATATCTATTTACTTGGATTAGTTTTAATTGGTATTATTTTTGTTAGTGGATATATTCAGCAGACACAAGAAGTTACCTGTAACCCACCATATATAAAAGTAGAGAGTGGTTGTTGTTTAGACTCTGATAATAACAATATTTGTGATAGAGATGAAAAATCAATTGATTTTATAATTGGATCTTTATACTGGGAGCCTTGGACGGAAGGTAATGTCGATATATGTGATTTTCGAATTAATAATCCATATAGAACAGTTATAAAAGCTAAGGTATCATGTAACCCATCAGTAGTTTGTGAAGTGAAAATAAATGGTTTTCAAGCAAATGACATATTAT
>JAGGXF010000027.1 GCA_021163205.1 Candidatus Aenigmatarchaeota archaeon | reverse complement strand
GGGTTATGAAGTTGGTGGAAAATATGTAAGGGATGAAAGTGGCGTACCTATAATAGTAACTACTGATTCTGTTTTACATCTATTTCATATAGAGTTTAACGAAATTTTGAAAAATATTGAAATAAAAAAATTAATACCAATGCTCAATGAATTTCTGGATTCGTCTATAAGTGAATCAATAGCACAATACAAAGGGTTGAAAGATAAAGAATTGAAAGAGTTGGCACGGAGAAATGTTGCTTATTTAACTGTTGGAAAAAAGCTTTTAGACCCTGGTTATAGGGTTCCAGGTATAGTAAGAAAAGATGTAGAAGAGGAAATAAAGAGGATAGAAGACCATAAAGGATTTTACAAAAGCCCATTGTTTAGCAAAGATTGTCCAGATGTCTGTGAGGAGGTTTTGTATCCAGATGATTATGATGGTGGCGCAGGTGATAAATGCAATCAAATGGTTAAAGATATAGAGGTCAGTTATCAGGGAAAGACTTGGTTATTTCAAAACCTTTACAAAGAGGTTTGTATAAAAAAATGTTATTGTGAGGATTATTCTCAATATGTCCCGAGAGGTCATTATACATTAACAGACGAACTAAAACAATATTTCAAAGCAATGATGTGGCTTGGTCGCATGACCTTCAAGGCAACCGGCGACAATTGGACAAAACAGGCAATTTTGCTTACAGATGCTGTTAAATCTTCGGGCAAGATTGATTTATGGAATAAGATATATACTGTTACAGGTTTTTTTGCAGGTGCTTCTGACGATTTGACATTTTATGACTATGATACAGCTGTTTTCAATTTATTCAATTATGGGTTTGATGAAAATGAGCACCTCAAAGAACAAATAACTGAAAAGATGCAGGAAGAAATAAAAAAGATGAGAGGCCCTGAAATTCTTGGCGGATTTGAGTTTGATTTGGCAGGCAACTTGAAGGATACCACACAGGGCTTGCGTTTGATTGGTCAAAGATATGCTATTGATTCTCATGCCTTGTCTGATTTGACTTACAGCAGTGTTGGACCAAATCCAAATTCTGAGTATTACAATGAAGTCATCAACTATTGTGTTGCCACAAGTTGTTATGGCCCGCCTGTTTGTTCACAGCCAAAAGAATTTTATTATTCATGTGAAAACATGGAAGAAAATAAAACAAAATATTGGAATGAAGTCTGCGATGCCGCAATTGAGGTTTATTGTGGTTGTGGAGGATGTTCAGAAGGCACACCTCTGGAAAATATAAAAAAGATTTATTCTGTTTGCAGGTTTATGCCAACTGGGTTGGACATAGCATCTGTTTTGGGCTCAAAAAGGGCTGACGAAATTTTAACTGATAAAAAAATGTCTGACTATTGCGATTACACTAAAAAGAACAAAGAAATGAAAGACTTGGTTAGCAGTTACGACCAAAACAAGTGGACACAAAATTTATACAACACGTGGCTTTGGATGTTGCAGCCAGTTATAAAGGAAAAGCCAGCAGGATATCCAAACTGGATGAGATCAGAGTTATGGAAAAATAAAGATTTAATTACAGCTTTGTCTTCATGGGCAGAATTGAGGCACGACACAATACTTTATATTAAGCAGAGCTATACGTCTGCTGTTATGGTAGTGAGGGGTGCTACTCTTGATGATCCAATGGCTTCAAAGTATTATGGTTATGTTGAGCCAAACCCGGAATTATATGCACGTGCGAAATTCATAACAGAATATCTGATTAAAGGGCTGGAAGAACAAGGAGTGATGACAGAAGATGTTAAAAATGCACTTGAAAAATCAAAAGATATGATGGCACACCTTCAGGAAATTTCAGAAAAAGAGTTAGAAGGGAGGTTATTAAGCGAAGATGATTATGATTATATAGAAAATATAGATACAACTTTCAAGGATATTATTGAAAACTTGGCTTCAGCTTTGACAATTAGGCAAGGCAGACACATTCCAATCATCTCGAGAGAGAAAACCTTTTTAGAAGGTGCTTATAATGCGTTCAGAACAACTTTAATAGCTGATGTACACACAGAAACAAATTCTAAAAGGGTTTTAGAGGTTGGGACAGGAAAAATAGATTGGGTCATAGTTGCTCACGAATCAAAGGATGGAAGGATTGGTCTTGCTGTTGGTCCGATATTCAGCTATTACGAGTTTCCATGGAATATGAGTGACAGGTTAACAGATGAAAAATGGAGAGAAATGATTGATTCCGCAGAAAGGCCAGATTGGATTAAAGAGATCATCTCTTAAGGTGATAATATGAAGAAAATATTTCTTTCGTTGCTGGTTATGTTGCTTGTGGTGAGTTCACAGATCGTCGCAGCAGATGGCATGCCAATACCGCCCGACTATAAGCGATGGGAATCACTCATTGAAACGCATCAGCTGGTCTATTTCGAGATTGACCCGACCACAGACCGAACCAAAGTAGATATGTTCATCTCGATAAAAGATATATCTGATTCTAGTTCAGAGATAAGATGGGTTATGCCTTTCAAGGAGAAGCCACTCGGTTTTGATTTATACGAGGAAAACTACAGCAGGTTCGACGAGACCTTTCTCAAGGACATCGAGAATGACTTTAAGATGATCAACGACGCAAAACAGGCGCCCTACATATTTAGGAGAACAGTTGGTAAGTTCTATCAGTATCTTTTGTTTGGGCCGTTCGAAAAATATTGGTATGCTCCAATCGGTTTTTACAAGGCCAGCCTGGAAGAATCTAACAGGGGCGCGGGCTGGATATGGGAAGAGACATACTACACTGGTCACAGCATGGTTGCTGTTTATCATGCATTTTCTGAACAGGGCCTTAAGGATTTGTTGAGACATTTATCTCTTCCGGAAAATCTTCTCAAAGGATATGAGAAGTATTCTGACATGTATCTCTATGTAGCGCGTATACAGCCACAGGGTCTTGTCGAAAAGAAGACGACATCTTATCTGGAAGAAAACTGCCCGAAGACATACGAAAGAATGATACAAAGTCTGAAGCAGCAAACATATCCCATATATCGAAAAATAGAAATAGAGCCCCATCGCCCTTATTACAATCAAGATTACTGGATAAGACAATGCGTACAAGAGTGTGACAACTGTAGCACAGCCAAGGTTGCTGTTGCCGTACAGGAATTAATAAACGAACTGGAAGAGGCCAAAGAAAAAGGATATGATGAACTCGGTTTACACTTATCTTATATTCTACCACTTGAGGATGGCCAGTTTTGGTATCCATTAGGAACAGGCGAAACGTGGAAAGAGGTTACAGACACAAGAATATACGGTGTAATACCATTTGATTATGATATTACAGCAGTCTATCCGAGGCCGACAGACACACTGAGCCTGAATAAGAGCGTATTCAAATGGTCCTATCAGAGATATGTACCTGCTGATGATATAGTGGTGGCTGTTAAAAGACAAGGAGAAGCAGAAAAAAATGAAATGCTAGCCGAAGGTCAAAAGATTCTTATGCAGATAAGAAGTGTTGCTTTTTTCAATGAAAAGACTGACATGTCTGTGCTTTCGATATATTTCCTGATTGGTTGGTTTGTTTCTGCTTTTGTGCTCTGGAAGAAATTCTTGGGCAAGAAAACAGACAAATATTTTCTGAAAGAAGCTGTGGTTCTGCTTTTGATATTCGTTGCCGTGAATTGGGCTATTAATTTTATCTTTCCGCTGTACTTCTTGGGCCTAATCGTGAGCTTTGGTGCCATGGTGTACAGAGCTAAAAAATCATTAAAACTCGAATATACAAAGGCAGCTGTCTTTATTCTCTTATTACTGTTTGGCTCATTCCTCGTATTCAAGATACTAAGTGTACTCACACAAAACTATATAGAGGCGCTGGCACCAAAAAACACGGTAGGCATAATTCGTCCAGTCTCGGAAAAGGTTTATTGAGAAACAGTGCTGGCCGAACCATTAATAAAATCAGAAGAAAATGAAAATTACTCCGGCTCGCTCGGCTGTTCTTTTGGTATAGACATTGGAGAAATGTGTTTCATTATTACTATGTCACCGATTGATTCTATCATAGAGAACGGTATTACGACACCTTTTTTGTTACCGACCAAATCTTCCAAGAATGAGTCTCGGACAGCATCTACCACCAAGGAAGATATTCTAAACTTGTCCAAATCAATATAAACATCGCTTGTCCTGCCACAATAAACACCCTTTGTGGTAAATACATCTTTATCAATCATTTCAGAAAAATCCTTAACAGTTATAGCCATAAACCTCACACCTCTTCTTTTTGATATTTTATAATTTGATTAAAAACATTTAAATCTTTAATATCGTTCTATTCTATTGAATAATTATAAAATGCTGGGATAGCGAAGTCTGGTTTAACGCGCAGGCCTGCTAAGTCTGTGGCCCTCGTATGATTTCGGTTTAGCTGTCGTATCAGAGGACGGCCTCGTGGGTTCAAATCCCACTCCCAGCGTTTCAATGGGCCGGTAGTCTAGTGGCTATCTATAAAGACCGTGCGTTTAAGGTCTATGAATAAACCACAGATGACGCCACGCTTACAAACAGCCTTTAAAAAAGGTTTGATCCAAAAAGATCGATCAAAGAAACAAACAATAGGAAACGTGGAGATCGCAAGTTCGATTCTTGCCCGGCCCATAAAAGATGATATGATAGTTGGATAATGTAGGTGTCTAGAGTGACAACAATAGAAGAATCGGCAAAGAGCCTGAATATTCGTGGAGTTTTTTTGGCTGCGATAGTCTCAGCGCTGTCCTTTGTTGCAGCATTGTTCTGGCGAGATGCTATATCAGCAACAATAGATGCGATAATCCCAAAAGGACATGGATTAATTTATAAATACTTGGCTGCATTCATTGTTACAATCTTAGCTGCGATTTCAATATACTTGATGTACCGCGCTGAGAAGCTCAGAGAAGAAGAGTTTTTCAGAAAGCTTCGGTTGCTTGGAAGGAAGAGAATTAAGATAATTAAAAAATAGTTTTTTAATACAACGCTCCAGTAGTCTAGTCCGGTCAAGGATATCGGCCTTTCGATTTGTGTAAAGGACCAAAAAAGAAAGCCGACGACACGGGTTCAAATCCCGTCTGGAGCATTCTAAATTTGAAATTCTTATAAACATCGTGACTAAGAGAAAAGAGCAAAGAGTTTATTGGCACCGTTGGCTATGTGCAACTCAAGGCTCTCGTAAGTTCCGTTACTATTCAAAAAAATGGAAACAGCTTTTGATATCCGTTTTTTCCTAACATCTTTTTTAAGTTGTGCCAACCCAACTGCAGTTGATAATATCCGCTTAACTAACTCTCACAAGATCGTTTGGAAGACCGGTTCTATCATATATAGCCATTCAATGTACTATTTACAATTAATTTAATCTTTGTTCCAATTACAAACCAATAACTTTTAATATATTAACCCATAAGTTAATATATGAGCTACCTAGACTTCTACAACAGCAAATCATTATACAAGGCATTTGTTTACTATGTCCATTACACATCAATAAATCCCAAGACTTCGATAACAAAACTAGCACACGAGTTAAACATAAGCGTGCCGGCAATGCACAAGCAATTATACATGCTGGTCAAAAGAGGATGGCTCATAAAAGAAAAGAGCACAAAACCGCAGACGTTTAACATAGACTGGGACTATATTACAAACGACTTTTTAAACGTTTTTCTGAACGGTGCTCCCCTCACAAAAAAAGAAAATAATAAAATTAGCTTGACCAAAAAGCAAGTTGAAGCATTAAAATCAATTATATATCATCACATCCTTTGTGTAGCAGACGCAAACTTAACAGACGAAGAACATAGCTTCCAAGAAAAATACGAAGAGTTGTCATTCAAGGGATCTTTCAGAGACAACACCTTTGAACATTTTATAACGAGCTTCTTTAAGGAACTGGTTATATGCTCACAGATACCCAGCTATAAAAAAATGAAAAAAATTAAATTATTGAAGCCGGTTATAAAGAAACTTTCAGCGAAGCTTGAAACTGAGCCCGGTTTGTTTATGACGCTGTTGTATATGAAAGGAAAGAATTTATGAACAGAGATGAAGCAATTGAAGAAACCAGTAAAATAAAAGAGCAGTTGGGCGTCTTTTATAAATTACCCACGTAATGTCAGATAGCTTGAAAAAAGTTCTTTTTGACAGAATATATATGAAACATTGGATTGTGTTCACGCTCTTGCTCTTTGCTAGCTTGGCTGTTGCATCAGAGCCAGAACTAGTCTATAGAGCATACACAAACTATCCTAGTTTTCTTTGTCCTGCTGACAGTCTAAGGTGCGAACTTTACCAGACCACGAATAGATGGAACATTAATATAACACCTGTTTTGAAGGCAGAATGCCAACCTGGTGAGCTTTGCAGGTTTACAAGTCAAGATAGCCGGAAACTGGTTCGCTGGTTGCCCGGAGATATTTGGACGGTTGCGGTAACATTCGAGGGATACAAAATAACAAGTGATGATGAAACACCTTTTGTTGGTGGAGAAGGCGCCGAGGAAGAACAACCAGAAAAGCCCAAAGAGCCATCGCATCAGGTATGTCAGCGCATTTGCCACCGCTGGAGTATCCATATGCTGTGTTTGTCTTATCAACTGATTTGTGGATAGCTGATAAACTTTTATTTCTTATTTTAGAATTTATTATAGACATAGTTTCAAAGCAGGGGTGGCCGAGCCTGGTCTGGCCGACATCTCTTAAGGGTCGGACCACGGAAAAAGGTGCAAGGTTGAGGGCCTTGTCGGTTAGGGATGGGCGCTTTTGCGTCTTTCGACCAATCCGTTCGCGAGTTCAAATCTCGTCCCCTGCATAAAAATATGCTGATGAAAATGAAGCCAAGAATTATGCCACCAACATATTTTATAACATTTTTAGTATTGCTGGTGTGCTCACATTTTATATTTCCGGTTAAAAAAATAATCTTTCCACCCCACAATTATGTGGGAATCGTATTAATACTTTTTGGAGTTATAATCAACGTTTGGGCCGACGCATTGTTCAAAAAGAATGAAATAAATGTAAAACCACATGAGGTCCCTGTAAAATTATTAGTTTCTGGTCCTTTTCGCATGAGTCGGCATCCAATGTATCTAGGAATGACATCGATATTGTTGGGCGTTGCTATTCTTTTAGGTTCTTTAGTTACATTTATTTTTCCTATGATTTTTGTAGTTGTGATGGAAATAGTTTTTATTCCACTAGAAGAAAAGAATCTTGAAAAGAATTTCGGCGAGAAATACCTTGCTTATAAAAAGAAAGTAAGACGTTGGATTTGATTGTTCTTGCACTTTGATGTGTTATTCCTCAAGCTCCATTCGAATTATTGATGACATATCGTAAATCAACTATAAAGAAAAATAAAAAAGAAAAAAGAGTTCTAATTAATTCCAACGTTCAGAATGAGACCACGTTTAATGGCCGGAACGAGACCACGCTAGGATTTCTAGAATCTCCTATGCTTCTGATAACATTCCCTGCAATATACAGGTCTTCCTTCTGTTGGTTTGAAAGGAACCTCGCATTCCTTTCCACAGTCAGCACAAGTGGCTTTGAACATTTTTCTTGGCGCACCAAATCCACTATGTCTGTTATCTCTTCTATTGTCAAATGACATTCAATTCACCTTTTATTCGAGAAAGAGTTTTTGTTTTTTAATTGATTGGCTCTTTCTTACACCTCTAATTTGTCAAAAAGCTTTAAAAGCTATGTTTTTTAGTTATTGTTGGTTAAAATGCCTAGAATGAAAGTTTTGGTGTCTGGTCGCGTCCAGGGAGTTTTTTACAGGGCTTTTACACGGCAGAATGCCGAGCAGTTGGGACTTTCCGGCTGGGTGAAAAATCTTGAAGACGGTCGGGTCGAAGCAGAGATAGAAGGTAGCAGGCAGGCGATAGAGAGAATGCTTACAAAGATGGGACGCGGACCTCCAGGAGCACGAGTGGATGATATAGAGACAGAGGAAATAAAAGAAAGAGGAGAAAAGGGATTTGAGATACTTTAAAATTTAAATGTTTTTGTACTTATTTCTTTTTACTTTATGGCCGCAATGGTGTAGCTAAGTCCCTTCTTTGCGAGGAGAGGTCTCTATGATGGTTAGCACAAGGGACTGTGGTCTTATCACCTGTTGTTAATTTTGACAACGACAGGCAGATATCCCTTAGGCTGGGTTCAAATCCCAGTTGCGGCCTGTTTTTCTTTCTCTAATCAGCTTTTCCTGGGATGACGTTTCGAACGCCGCCGGTAGGATTTTCAACATCTCCCACATATCTCGGTATCAGATGAATGTGTAGGTGGTCTATTGTCCGGCCTGCTACGCGGCCTTCGTTGATTCCAATATTATACGCGTCGGGAGAGAATTTTTTATCGACGTATTCTTTAACACGCTTGGTTAGTTCGTAGCAGTCTTTCACCTCTTTCGCCGTCAGGTCAAAGAAAGAGATGACGTGTCTTTTTGGAATTATGAGGCAGTGTCCGGCGTTGACTGGCATATCGTCGAAAATGGCGACGAACGTTTCATTCTCGGCTATTATTTTATTTTTCTTTCCCTGAATCTCACAAAACAAGCAAGACATAATATTTCCTAAGTAGGAAAGAATTAAAGTGTTTTAGGCCGGGCCTTTTACCCCCTTTTGTATAGTTGCATATACCAATTATGGCCGTCTTTGTATTCGATTGTAAGGATAGCCTCTGTTCCAGTAGCCTCAGTGGGTGAGCCCAAATCTAAGTACTTTTTCAGCAGTTCTATTATCTTATTTTCGTCTACCTCTTTTTTGTGTTCTTCGTTTTCCTTGATAGGCATTGGATTCTCAAGAGCGATGTCTTTCATTCCCAATTTTTTTAATATTTTTTTCAAGTTCTCGTTAGTCAGTGGGGGAACTTTAGACTTGTATACATATACCTCCAAACCATTATCTTTATTATGTTCGAATGCTGCCAATGCTCTAACTCCTTGGGTGTTATAGCCATTAAGTCTTAGTACATAGTTGAGCAGTCCTGTTAGACTTCCATTATTATTGGGAGAAAATCTCGCATATCCTCTCAGTTCAAAACCCGGTTTTTCAAGTGTATCAGCTATCATAATTATTCACCACCATTTAGTATAAAACCAAAAGCATATAAATATTTCTTTTGACGCGTGATTTTACTTACTGGGCAGATTATTTCGGGTCAAACCGAAAGCTTTTTAAATACTAACCAGTATAATAACTCTTGCTTGCATCGACGGGATGTAGGCAACTACAATACTTTGGCGTGGTTTCGAGTGTGTCGCTAATGCGACGCTATGAGGAACTTTTTCCTATTGTAGTTAAAGCTGTGAAGGTCTGAATTCTAATATTTAGATCGGATGTAGTCTGGTGTATCGTGGAATTCTATCCGCAAGTGTAGGGACGACCCTGCCAATTCCGGTTGATCCCGCCGGAGATCACTGCTATCAGAATCCGACTTAGACATGCGAGGTTTATGGTCTTCGGACCATGCCGAACTGCTCAGTAACACGTAGTTAACCTACCCTCAGGACGGGGATAACCTCGGGAAACTGAGGATAATACCCGATAGGCAAAAGATACTGGAAGGTTCTTTTGCCCAAAGCTTCGGCGCCTGAGGATGGGACTGCGGCGGATTAGCTTGTTGTTGGGGTAACTGCCCAACAAGGCTATAATCCGTACGGGTCGTGAGAGCGATAGCCCGGAGATGGATTCTGAGACATGAATCCAGGCTCTACGGAGCGCAGCAGTTACGAAACCTCCGCAATGCGTGCAAGCGTGACGGGGGGATTCTGAGTGATCTGGTTTTGCCAGATCTTTTGCCTTGTCTAAACAGCAAGGCGAATAAGCGGTGGGCAAGACGGTTGCCAGCCGCCGCGGTAATTCGGAGAATTTAAACAGTTCTTCGAACCGCAAATAACCGCGCCGCGAGTGGTGATCACGTTTATTGGGCCTAAAGCGCCCGTAGCCGGCTTGACAAGTCTTTACTGAAATTGGCTAGTAAACTAGTCAGCTCGGTAGAGATACTGTCAAGCTTGGGACCAGAAGAGGCTGAGGGTACTCCATGGGTAGGGGTAAAAAACCCTTTTTGTCGATTCAGGCAAAAAGATTTGCTTTCCGTTGATCCATGGAGGACCACCTGTGGCGAAGGCGCTCAGCCAGGATGGGTCCGACGGTGAGGGACGAAAGCTAGGGGAGCGACCGGGATTAGATACCCCGTTAGTCCTAGCTGTAAACGATGCCCGCTTGGTGTTGCATATCTTTCGTGGATATGCAGTGCCGGAGCGAAGGTGTTAAGCGGGCCGCCTGGGGAGTACGGCCGCAAGGCTGAAACTTAAGGGAATTGGCGGGGGAGCACTACAAGGGGTGGAGGCTGCGGTTCAATTGGATTCAACGCCAGGAATCTCACCCGGGAAGACAGCAGAATGATGGTCAGCCTGAAGGGCTTACCTGACACGCTGAGAGGTGCTGCATGGCCGTCGTCAGCTCGTGCCGTGAGGTGTCCTGTTAAACCTTTAGAGATAGTCAATTCTAAAGGTGCAGTAAGTCAGGAAACGAGCGAGACCCGCGCCGCTAGTTGCTACTATCCTGTCCGCAGGATAGGCACTCTAGCGGGACTGCCTGTGCTAAATGGGAGGAAGGTGCGGGCGACGGCAGGTCTGTATGGCCCGAATTTCCGGGGCAACACGCGGCCTACAATGCGTGGGACAACGGGATGCAACCCTGAAACCAAGATGTGCTTTGACACGTCTTGTCAGTTAGGGAAGCCAATCCCTTAAACCCGCGCTTAGTTCGGATCGAGGGCTGGAACCCGCCCTCGTGAAGCCGGAATCCCTAGTAAGCGGAAGTCATCATCTTTCGCTGAATACGTCCCTGCTCCTTGCACACACCGCCCGTCAAGCCATCCGAGTGAAGCTTTGGTGAGGCTCGCCTTCTTGGGCGATTCGAACCTGAGCTTTGCAAGGAGGGCTAAGTCGTAACAAGGTAGCCGTACCGGAAGGTGCGGCTGGATCACCTCCTTTCAACTTTTAAAAAGTTGAGTAGAATTCTAACGCCAAAGTTAGAAATGTGTGCAACGGATAGATCACGAATATACACCAGACTACATCAAAAACAGCTTATTT
This sequence comes from Candidatus Aenigmatarchaeota archaeon, assembly GCA_021163205.1. GTDB lineage: Archaea > Aenigmatarchaeota > Aenigmatarchaeia > GW2011-AR5 > JAGGXF01 > JAGGXF01. Next base: position 2,595 of record JAGGXF010000027.1, on the reverse strand, counting down.
CAAATAACAAAGAAAAAGGATCAGAATCATTATAGATATTTCGTTGCTCTGTTTTCTTCAGTAACAGACCACCCGTTTCTGGTAAAGAATTCTTTTTGATTGCACCCATCTTGTTCTCTCCATTCACATTTCAACTTATGTATATGTCCTTTGAAATATTTTTCAGTTTCTTTTAATAGTTCAGAACCTATACCTAACCCCCTATACTGCTTTTCGACAACTATGTGTAAAAGTCCTGTTCTTGTCTTGTTGACATCTACCCACGCACCACCCACGACACATTTTGTCAGACTCTTATCATAACTTTTCATCAGATTCTTGTCATGAATTGCGACCAAAGTCGGATATTTAATAAATCTTCTTCTTTCAGAGATTTCACTTTCAGGGTCAATATTGGCGCCATATTTACAGTAAATATCCCAAAGACGTTGCACCGGGTCTGTTTCAGGCAAGACTCTTTTATTATTGTAAATAAAATCATTTCTATCTCTAGGAGGTAGAACCTCTTCTAACGCCTCGAAGGTTTTAATGCGAAATCTTTTATTATTGGACTGGAACCACGTAGAGTTTATACACACAGAGGAACGCATATTAATTATTACTCCTAAGTGGTATATAAATTTTTCTACCTGACAAAATAACGGGCAAGAACATGATTATAATTTTATATGGACCGGGTGGGACTTGAACCCACAACCTCTACCTTGCAAGGGTAGCGATCTTTCATTGTCGCTGTGCTGTAACACAGCAACATCCATTGATCTACCAGCCCATCACGTGTATGTGATTAATATTCAGCGCTTTTAGTATTTAAATAATTAATTTTTTGTTTTCGTAAGAGGCATTAACACACCAGATTCTGTAAACTTATTATTGGTAAATTAATTAAAAAACTAATCTGAACAAGAAATCAAAAAGAACTGTTAACTTTTTACCTGATGAATTGTTGCCGATTCAATCATACCAGACGGAGCTTGGAAGATAATTCAAAAGAAGTTAAAAGGCAACTTGGAGATAAAGAGTCAGAGTTAATTAGAAATATTGTTTTGGCTTATTTATCTGAAAAAGGTTATCTTAAAGATGAGGAAAAAAAACGGTGCTAAAATGGTAGAGAAAAATTAAGGATATTAAGAAAGAGTTAGAAATACTCGACGATATGCTTTCTGCTTTAGTGGACTTACTTGTAGAGAAAGGAATTATAACTAATAAAGAATTGGAAAATAAAGTTAAAGAAAAACTAAAGGAAAGTGAAAAGCTTAAAAAAGATTTGACGGCTTAAAGCAAATTAGCAAGTTTTTTAATGTCTTTACTTGCGACATGCGTATAGATTTGAGTCGTCCTTAAGCTTCTGTGTCCTAATAATTGCTGAATATACCTAATATCCGCCCCTGCCTCCAGCAAATGTGTTGCAAAGCTGTGCCTTAAAGTATGAGGCGTAACCTTCTTTTTTATTCCTGCTTTTCTTGCTGCATTTTTAACTATTTGTTGGATTGTTCTTTCAGAATATCTTTTGCCTCTTTCAGAAATTAAGACAAATCCAGATTTCTTGATACCATACTCTACTAATAATTCTTTTAATTTTTCATGAAGAAAAACAACTCTTTCTTTTTCTCCTTTGGCATATTTAATGTGAATTATTTCTCTTTCAAAATCTACATCCTGCCATTTTAAGTTTCTTACCTCACTCAAACGCAAACCAGCATAGTAAAGTAATGCCAAAACAGCCTTGTGTTTTATGTTAGTTGTGACTTCGAAAAGCCTTTGGACCTCACTTCGATTAAGAACAACTGGCAACTTTTGTCTTGATTTCGCCAAAGGCAGTTTCTCATTAAATCTTTCATTTAGCACATTCTCATAGAAGAATTTCAGAGCAAAGTAAATGCTACGTATAGTTGATCTGCTTTTATTGGAGTAAGAAAGCAAAAACTCACGAGGCGTCTTTCCAGATTTCAGAAATTTCAGAACAATTTCTCTGTACTTCTTTCCTGTTCTGTAAGAATATTTCCTGAGTTTCAGTTCCTCGATAAGTTTGCCGACAAGTTCATAAGTGCGAGTATTCTTTTTACGTTTTTCTTGCATGATCTTGGTATGGAAAGAAAAATATAAATATTTCGTATGCTAATCAGATTTATGAAGTTTCCCGAAAAGATTGCGGGAAATTGGTGTTAGGCGTAATTAAAACGAACTCTGAAACCCCCGACCACCCACCCCTAAATTGAGAGGGGTTGCTTAATAAAAGAAAAATCCTTCGCTTAACCTTAACAAAACAAAAGAGAAAAAATAAATTGCTTCGCAACTTCATCTAACATTGGTTAAGCGGTTCGCAAAGCTCACCCAAAGATTTTTCTAAGGGCGGGCGTCCTTTTATTTTAATTTCTTCTGTTTTGATTTTGGTTTAAAATCTAAGAAGAATACAATTTCTTCATCTAACTTTTCTAAATCTAATAAAACTTTTTCTCGTCTTGGATTCCCGTTAGAGTTTCTAAAATCTCTTTGAAATGAACCACATTTAACTAAAACAGAATCATCTATTTTTATAAAAGATATCTGCTCTAATTTAAATTCAACTTTTCTTAATCTTGACCAAGCTCCCCT
>JAGGXF010000028.1 GCA_021163205.1 Candidatus Aenigmatarchaeota archaeon | reverse complement strand
GGAGCCAGAGCCGTGATGAAATTCAAAAAATCGCTCTGTTGTGAGTCACTGGCTTGCGCAAAAATCGGAGCACTGAGCATCGATACAAACAAAACCAACCCTAGAAATATTGCCCTCTTATTCATCATAATCACATATAAATTATGCCCGTAGACCTAAATAAAGATTTTGGTTTGCTTTTTCACGATGATTTTATAAGAAAAGACATTACAGAGGTAATGTGTCGGGCGAAAATGGCCAGAATTTAATAAAATTCTGGTAGATTAGTAAGACAACAAGCTGATAAGAATGATAGAAATAAAAGCGCGGGCAGAAGTAGGAAAAACGACGGACAAAATGTGCTGAAAGCCAAGTTAGCATGCCCACCGCTGCACCAAAACAAATAAATACCGTCTGCTGCAAATAAAATCTATGGCTTCTGTTAAAAATCAGCGAGGCGCCTCGAATACGCTGAAAGCGGGTATTGTAACAGCAGTGATGGGTGCCCTTATACAAGCGAGCAAGATTGCAGATAAGTTCCCAGAACCATTAAACTTCATCGGCTATATGATAGTCTTCTGCAGCGTTATCATCATGGCGTGGGATTTAATCATACGTCGACGATGAAATAAGTAATGCAAAGAACAGGCCCTCAGTCGCACGCATTCTATTAATTAAATCAAATGGTGAGTATCAATAAGATGGCAGCCCTCCGCTTTTCTTGCCTTTTCGACCGACAGGCTTTGTCTTTGGTTTTACTATCTCTTTTTAATATTTTTCCTCACAACTTATCTCTTATGCCTGATGATTTGGATTCTGAAATGAAACAATTCAAGCGCGCGCCTGCTGTCGAAAAGAAGATAATAGACATAAATCCTGAGAAAGATATAAGGGTACGCATAATCGGTAGCGTTATAGACAAAGGCGCAGGCTCGATTTTCGTGGATGACGGTTCGGGGAGTGGTGAAATCATTGTAGAAGATCCGGATGAATTCGAAGTAGGCGACCCAGTTATTGTCCTAGCACGCGTTCTTCCACTTGAAGACGATTACGAACTGCGAGCAGAGATAATTAAAAAGGCAAAAAACTTTGACATAAATTTATATAGACTCGCAACAGAAAAGAAATAGAATCGCTGAAATAATTTTGTTGATAAAGAGGTGTGGCGAATGCTTGAATGTGAACTAAAAGATATAAACTTGCTGAGAAACGCAATGGAGCCCGTAATAGAGCTCATCGACGAAGCTCCGATAAAGATAGGTGAAGACGGTTTGCGAATCATGGCAAGCGACCGTGCCGTTGTCGCTGTTGTTAATTTATTTCTCGACAAAAAAATGTTTTCCAAATATCAGTTGGATCAACCATTAGAGATAGGTGTAAATCTCGTGAGCTTTTTTCAAATCCTAAAACGCGCCGCAACAGATGACAAACTCGTAATAAAAGCAGACAAAGAAACCTTGCAATTAATATTCATTGGAAAAAGCGAACGAACATTCACATTGCCCATAATAAATATCTCATCAGAAGAGACGCCTCCGATAGATAAACTCGAGTTCGTGAACAAAGTAAAGCTAAAATCTAGGATAATAATTGACGCTATTAATGACGCCGACCTCATAACTGACTCGATTGTATTTTCTGTGACAGATAAAGAGCTAAAGATGTCTTCATCAAGAGACACAACATCTATGCAATCTATTGTGCCAAAATCTCAGTTAGAAAAATTGGACATAAAAGAACCGTGCCGCTCTCGTTTTTCTCTAGACTATCTAAAAAAAATCATAAAGGCTTCGAAGATTTCGGAAGACCTAGAAATAGCGTTGGGCACAGATTATCCGATGAAGATGATATTCGACGCAAAGCATGTTCACATGGAATTCATTCTCGCGCCGAGAGTAGAAGAATAAGCACTAAGGTTAAAATTAAACACAATAATCGAATGCCATTAGAATAATCTAAATGACAATGAACATCCCGAAACAATAGATTATTCGGACAGCAAAGCCAAAGAGCTGTGACCTTGATTTTATAACCCTCTCAGTTCACATTCAACATAAGGTTTTGCGGCATCGCACATTTCTTGAAGCTCTTTTCGCTTTGGCGGTGCTAGATTAGAATAAGCATCATCAAGCGTTTCCGCCTTGAAATATCGCTGAAGATAATAATGCCTTGCTCCCTTGATTAGCTTGGCTATGCCAACAACATCATCCTTGCTAACAAGCCCGGGAACAACGGTTGTTCTGAATTCATAATCTATGCCGCTGCTCATTATTATGGAGATGCTCTGACTTATTTTATTTATGTCTATATTCGAATTTGTAACCTCTTGATATCTCTCAAGCGACGCTTTGACATCCATAGCAATATAATCAACGAGTTTCTCATCAACGAGTTTTTTTATCACCTCAGGATTTGACCCATTTGTATCAATCTTGACAAGATACCCCATCTCCCTAATGCGCTTGATGAAACTAATCAGGTCTTTCTGTATGGTCGGCTCTCCGCCCGTTATAACAACACCATCAAGCAGACTTTTTCTTTTTTCTAAGAAATCAAAAATTTCTTTTTCATCAATGGGCTTTGCTGTACCGAGAACAAGAGACTTATTATAGCACCAAGGGCATCGAAAGTTACAGCCAATAGTCCAAACTATACACGAAACCTTTCCTGGATAATCAATCAAAGAGGTTTTCTGTAGTCCGCCTATTAACATAAGAAGTCATCTTCGTATCCATTTTCATCAATAAGTGGTTTAAAAATTAATTGGCTGTTGATTGCTCTTGGATAGCATCTCTTAGCTGTTTGTCAAATGTTTTTCTGTCTGCGAACTCTGCCTGCTTTCCATCATTCCATTGATTGACAGGCCTCAAATATCCTACAACTCTACTAAAAACCTCACATCTTGTTTTTACCATTTTAATCGCACTCCTTTTTTCTTTTTAATTCTCCCACCCCAATATTTCTTAATTATCTTGATATCAATCTTCCTCCGCACAAATCGGGCAAAATTCATGTTCGCCTGGTATGTATCCGTGTATTGGACAAACGCTGAATGTTGGTGTAATCGTGAAATAAGGTAGTCTGAAATTGGTGGCTATCTTACGCACAAGACTTTTGACAGAGTCGCCAGAAGGCATTCTTTCTCCGAGAAAGCCGTGCAGCACCGTGCCACCGGTGTATTTGGTTTGAATATCGTCCTGCAACTTCAAAGCCTCGAATATGTCATCTGTCAAATCAACAGGCAATTGTGTGGAGTTTGTATAGTATGGCGCCGCGCCGCTTTTCAGCCTCTTTTCATTCGCTACTATGATATTTGGATACTTTTTTTTGTCAAGTCTTGCGAGCCTGTGAGACGTGCCCTCAGCAGGTGTGGCTTCGAGATTAAATATGTTGCCAGTTTCTTCTTGATAGTCTTGAAGTCTATCACGCATGAAGTCCAGGGTTTTGATTGTAAACTTCCTTCCTTCCTCGCTAGCAATATTAACTCCCATAAAATTCAAGAGCGCCTCGTTCATTCCGACAAGTCCTATCGTAGAAAAGTGATTCTTCCAGTATTTGCCTTCGGCTTGCTTGATGGACCTTAAATAAAACTTTGAGTATGGATAAAGACCGCGTTCGGTAAATCTCTCGATAATCTTTCTCTTGATTTCAAGGCTTTCTTTTGCTAAATCCATAAGTTTGGCCAAGCGCTCGAAAAATTCTTCTTCGCTCTTCGAGAGATAACCCAATCTTGGCATATTAATTGTCACTACCCCAATACTTCCTGTAAGCGGATTCGCGCCAAACAATCCGCCGCCTCTCTTTTTCAGTTCCCTGTTGTCTATACGAAGTCGACAGCACATGCTTCTGACGTCATCTGGCTTCATATCACTGTTAATAAAATTCGCGAAGTAAGGAACGCCATACTTCGCAGTCATTTCCCATATCGGATCATGTTTTGGATTATCCCAGTCAAAATCTTTTGTGATGTTATAAGTCGGTATAGGAAATGTGAAAACCCTGCCTTTTGCATCTCCCTCTAACATAACCTCGGCAAATGCCTGATTCAGCATATCAAGCTCTTCTTGAAAATCACTATATGTTTCATCCATTGCCTTGCCACCTATTATTACTGGCTCGTCTCTCATGTAGCTTGGCATGGTCAGATCGAGTGTGATATTTGTAAAAGGAGTTTGGAATCCTACCCTTGTCGGAACATTGATATTGAAAAGAAACTCCTGCATCGATTGCTTGACATCATCGTAGCTGAGACCATCGTATCTTATGAATGGCGCCAGCAATGAGTCAAAATTTGAAAAAGCCTGAGCACCGGCAGCCTCCCCTTGTAATGTGTAAAAAAAGTTTATTATCTGACCAAGAGCAACGCGAAAATGCTTCGCTGGCTTACTTTCAATCTTCCCAGAAACGCCACCAAACCCAGATATCAGCAAATCTTTCAAATCCCAGCCAACACAGTAGGCGCCGAAAATTCCAAGGTCATGAATATGAAAATCGCCGCTTGTGTGTGCTTCTCTGATTTCTGGTGGATATATATTGTGCAACCAATAATTAGAAACTATTTTAGATGATATGTGAAAATTCAATCCTTGTAAGGAATAGGTCATGTTGCTATTTTCCCTGACGCGCCAATCTTTTTCATCAAGATACGCGTCAATCATACTGACCTCAGAAACCAGCTTTCGCAGGTCCCTAAACTTGCTGTGCTGTTCCCTGTAAAGTATGTATGCTTTCGCAGTTTTTGCATGACCATTCTCTATGAGAACCTTTTCGACAATATCTTGTATGTCTTCAACACCGGGGATTTTTCCCTCGAACTTCTTTTCCAGAATCTTAACAACTTCATCTGATAAATATTTTGCTCTCTCTCTATCTTCGCCACCAACTGCTTTGGCAGCTTTGAATATGGCAGTAGTTATTTTTTCTTGGTTAAAATCGACAACCCTTCCATCTCTTTTTCTTATTTTTGTTATAGCCATCTCTACCCCTCCAAACTTAATTGCTTTTTTTGGCTTTTTTCAACTTTTTAAGCTCGTTTTCGAAAGATTCTAGATCATTGAACTCCCGATAGACAGAAGCAAATCGTATGTAAGCTATCTTATCTAGCTTTTTCAGTTCGCGCACCACGAGCCTTCCGATAACCTTGCTTTCTATCTCCATTTTTCCCATCCGACGCAAGTCAACCTCTACCTTATCGACAAGTTGCTCTATTTTTTCCATACTGATTGGCCTTTTTTCGCAGGCTTTCATGATCCCTGTCTTGATTTTCTCCCTGTTAAAATGTTCCCGTCGTCCATCCTTCTTTATCACCATAAATGGTATGTCCTCTACCCGCTCATATGTCGTAAAGCGATTTCCACAGTTAAGACATTCTCTACGCCGTCGTATAGAACTACCTGTTTCTCTACTATCGATAACTTTCGTGTCATTACTAGAACAGTAGGGACATTGCATAGTTACTCAACAATAACACTATATATTGTGTTTATTAACTTAATAAAACACAATATATGCTATTATGCGATAGAACTATATATACATTTTGGTTTCTGAGAATATATGTTTGAAAACTGGAATAACTGGAAAAGAGTAACAAGGGGCGATACAACGAGCAGAGATCAAGAAAAAATAACAAAGAGCAAAGAAATAAAAAGAGTGTGAATAGGCTTTCGCCTATTCTTCGAAGCTTACTTTTGAATTTCAGAGCCTACTCAGTAACCGTGTCAATGCAAATACCCGCTGCAACTGTTTGTCCCATATCTCTTACCGCGAAGCGAGCCAGTTGTGGTATATCTGACTGCTTTTCAATTACTAGCGGCTTCGTTGGTTTAATCTTTACAATAGCAGCATCTCCTGTCTTGATGAAATCTGGATTTTCTTGTATAACTGCACCTGTCTTCGGGTCAATCTTCTTTAGTATCTCGACAAATGTGCAGGCGACCTGTGCGGTGTGGCAATGGAACACTGGTGTATAACCCTTAGATATCACAGAAGGGTGATTCAAGACAATTATCTGTGCTGTAAACTCTTTGACTGGCTTTGCCGCGTCTGCCTCGTGACAAGCGACATCTCCCCTCTTGATGGATTTCTTGTCTACACCACGTACGTTAAAACCAACATTGTCTCCCGGCTTTGCTTCAGATATCTGTTCGTGATGCATTTCTATGGTTTTAACCTCTCCTGTGGAACCCGATGGGACAAATACCACTTTATCTCCAGGTCTCAAAACACCTGTTTCCACCCTACCTACAGGCACCGTACCAACACCAGTGATAGAGTAGACATCTTGTATAGGCAATCTAAGTGGCTTGTCTACCGGCTGTTCTGGCGGGTTGAAGTTGTCAAGAGCTTCCACGATAGTAGGTCCTTTATACCAAGGTGTGTTTTCTGATTTCTTCACTACATTGTCTCCGACGAACGCAGATGTCGGTACAAAAGGTATATCCTTCACATTAAATCCTATGCCTGTTAAAAGTTTGGACACTTGCTCCTTAACCTCGTTGTATCGCTTTTCATCGTATTTGATTTCATCCATCTTGTTCAAAGCAACGATTAGTTGGTTTACGCCGAGAACTTTTGCCAGATAAGCGTGTTCCTTTGTTTGCTCCTGAATGCCATCCTTGGCAGAAACAACTAATATTGCTCCGTCTGCTTGAGACGTTCCTGTAATCATGTTCTTAATAAAGTCTCTGTGTCCTGGACAATCTATTATAGTAAAATAGTATTTCGGTGTATCAAATCTCTGATGCATCAAGTCAATCGTAAGCCCACGCTCTCTTTCCTCTTTAAGCCTATCCATAACAAATGCGAATTCAAATGTCTGCTTCTTAAGTTCTGCTGCCAAGTCCTTTAGCTTTCTTAGCTGGTCCTCTCGAATTGCACCGGAATCGTACAAAATCCTACCAACCAGGGTAGATTTACCGTGGTCTACATGACCGATTGTGACCAAGTTAAGATGCGGTTTTTTTTCTGCCATATATAATACCTCCTATAATACTTCCTTGAAAATGTCTCTGACAAGACCCAAAGGTAAATAATACCCAAAGGTTATGTCCGAGTGGCTAGTCACAAAACATCGTCTGTCTGTGACCTTCGGATAAATCAAAGAAATATATATTAGAAGCCTTTAAATAGGTTTGTGCTGCATAGTTCACAAAAGAGACTTAATTGTTCTTCTCTATATTAAAAGATATATATTTTATTAGAGAAGAAAAGAATATCATGTTCCCTGTCACTACCGAATTCCGCATTAGAGATACTCACTATATTCATCAATATAGTAATTAAATTACCGAAGAATAAAATATAAAAATAATGTGAATAATGCGATTACATCTCCACTACTTTTTAGTGCCCTTTACATCTTTCTTCTTTGGCCGAAGACCTTTGTAACCACATTTTCTACACTTAACTTTACCAGCCTTGACCTTTTGCGGGCTGGCTCTTATTTTAGCATTACACTTCATGCAAACATACTGCCTGCTAAACATTCTCTCGAGCGCTTCATGAGATACCTTTTTTGGCATTTTTTTCACCTTTTTAAATCATGTACGGTGTCTTTTAATTCTGATGTTAAATATTAAAAGCTTTATTAAAAAGATTTTTCTTTCAGCTCACAACATCTCTCTGAGTCTTCTCACCCGCTCTTCTGTCGGTGGATGTGTTGAAAAAAGCGCCTCGATTCCGGATAATGAGAAAGGATTCACTATGAACATCGATGCTGTTGACGCGTTTCCTCTCATGGGGTTTTGCTTCGCAATAGATGATATCTTTTCTAGCGCGCTCGCCAACGAAAGTGGGCTAGAAAGCATGGCACCTGTTTTGTCTGCGCGAAATTCTCTATCGCGCGATATCGCCAACCTTATGAGCGTCGCAGCGATCGGTACGAGAAAGAACAAAAGCAAGTAACTAAAAATGCTCCTGTTGCGCGAGTCGCCAAACCAAAATAGATATCCCAACCATGTTATAGCGCCGGCTATCGTGGCTGACATTGTCTGAATCAGGGTGTCGCGATGCTTTATGTGGCTCATTTCATGGGCAAGAACCCCCTCTATTTCATCTTTTTTTAACAAGTTCAGCAAGCCGCGCGTCACACATATAGCGCTGTGTGCTGGATTGCGACCAGTTGCGAAGGCGTTCGGAACAGGCAAGTCAACAATGTAAAGTTTTGGCTCAGGTAAGCCGGCTTTCGTGGCAAGCATTGAAACCATTTCTTTTATCTTCTCGTCCGACAGCGGCTTCGCCCTGTACATAGCCAAGATAATTCTATCTGAATACCAGTAGGCAAAAAAATTCGTGACGAATGCAAAGAACAGACCCATGAACATTCCCGCAGTTCCAGCAAAATAATATCCCACGCCAAGGAACAGCGCTGTCAACGCAGTTATCAAGATGAAGGTTCTCACAGCCAACCCACCAAATATAGAAATAGAAGCAAAGCTTTTTAATGGTTTAGTTTATACATTGGAATTGCTTTTAATTTATCCATCCTGTTCCATCATTCATTGCTCTATACAGAATTCTGCACGCAACTGCTCTGGTAAGTTTTTCATTCGGTCTGAATGTTGCATCTGGATAACCATATACTATGCCATTTTCATATAAAGCATGAATATACTTCCAAGACCAATCTGATTCTGAAACATCGCTGAATATTTCTTCATAGTCGGTTGGTAAATCAAACCCTTTGGCTCTTGCTATCATAACAGAAAATGTTTTCCTGGTTTCTTGGTATTGTGGATCTGTTGTTGTTATTACTCCTTTATTATGTAATGTGCAAATATAATCACAATCATCTGTTGTCTTCCAGCCAGCTGCTTTAACAATAATCTTAGATGCCTGCGCCCTCGTTATTATATTATCTGGTTTGAAGGTTCCATCTGAATACCCACTTACCACTCCTTGTTCATAAAGCCACTGTATCTTTTCAAAGTCATAATGAGACGGTGGTAGATCAGAAAAATATTGTTCTTGTTCTTTACAATCCCCATCCAAGCAACCGTGTTCGCAAACTTTTATATCATATTCACACTGGCCATTAATACAATGTCCATTATGGTACAGTTTGTCACCACTACAATAATCTTCACAAACAACGCCTTCACAGTTTCCAATACAAACACCATTTTCACAGCCATGCTCACAAATTTTGGACTTATATTCACATTTACCATCTATGCAAATACCATCATAATAGAGCGTGTAATTTTCGCAGTAATTATCACATTCTAAATTCTGACACGGATCTGAGATACATTCTGCATTTTCGCATCCGAATTCACACAGTCTTGACTCGTATTTACAAGAACCTTCGCTACAATATCCGTCGTAATAAAGCGTGTCTCCATCACAATAGTCTTCACAGGATATGTTTTCACACAAGTCGCTTTCACAACTGTTTTCTTCCATTGCTCTGTAAATTATAACAGCTCCATGTCTTCTGATAAGATTTTCATCTGGACGAAATGTTCCATCCCCATAACCACTAATAAGTCCACATTCCGCAGCTGCATTAATTTCGTCATATGCAAAATGATCAGGAGTAACATCAGAAAATTGTTGTCCACTGTCTGATGAAGGGAGTTCATATGCTCTAGCTAAAAATACAATAGCTTCGGCTCTGGTTATCGGATTGTTAGGTCTGAATGTTCCGTCTGGATAACCACTTATGATACCATGTTTATATGCGGAATTTATATAACCATAATATTCTGAATTTTCTGAAACATCTGTGAGAGGAAGTCCTAGAGAATTGTCCTTAGGCCATTTTTTTGATCTTACTAACATTGTTATAAATTGTGCCCTAGTTAAATAATCTGACGGTCTAAATGTATAATCACTATAACCACTTATTATACCGTCTAATGCAAGTAACTGTATCTCTTTAAAAGATTTATCGGTTGGTAAAACATCTTTCAAAAAATAAAGTATACTTCCTTGATCCAACAAAATTTCTTGTATATTTCTAATATCCAAATCTTTTAGTGGCAACTTCTCTTTCACTGATAATGCTGATGCAACCCCTGCTGCCTGCCCCATAACCATTCTTGTTGGTTCCATTCGTATTAGTCCATAAGCAACATGAGTTGTTGAAGCCGCAAGTGGAACAATCAAATTATCTACTTTATCAGTTATCATAATTTCATATGGTATTTGAGTTGGTGGCGCAGGAACTATAAATTGACCTTCGTAATCCAGAGTATCATCTACTAATATTTCTCTCAGAATGTGATTGCCGCTGTCAAAGCGCGCCATGGCATGTACACATCGAGTC
>JAGGXF010000013.1 GCA_021163205.1 Candidatus Aenigmatarchaeota archaeon | reverse complement strand
CTATTTCTTCTCTTCAATGAGCTTGGCGTTAATAACTCCCTCTTGTCCTGGCCTGTTAGTCACTACTGCACGTCCATCCTCTGTCATAATTATCGCACCTTTGGTGATTATGTTTCTTCGCACAAAGTGCGAGTCAGCCGGATTTTCAATAACCTCAAGTATTTTTGACTTCTTTGCCCGTCCAGCGACCGTTAGATTGGCAACATCAGCAGCAAGCGCCACAAACTTTTTATTTCCACCCCTAACCCGAATTACTTTAATTCTCCTTTCTCCTATTTCCGTTGGTATGAAATCTCTTCCCATTTGGGCTGGTTTTTTCTTTCTATGTCTCTTTAAAAGACCGCCTGTTTTTTTCCTTTTAGACTTCATGTGCCATTGTGCCATTTTCTCACCTTTGCTATCTCAAATATCAATAACAAAAAAGTATTTAATAGTTTATATTCATGTTTTTAAAGATATCTGGTATTAGATGTATTATATTTTAAGTTTTTTTAGGAGGTTTTGAAATGAGCGACAGACCAATAGATGTCTTGAATGAAGCAAAAGGAAAAAGAGTAATAGTGAAATTAAAAAATGGTGAAGAAATCTCCGGTGTACTTCAGGCACTGGACTTACACCTTAACATGTGGCTCAATGATGCAGAGCAGGTTGGAGAAGAGAAAAAAGTAAAGTACGGAACCGTGCTGGTTCGTGGCGATAACATATTATTGGTTTCTCCAGAATAAAATCTGGTGTGATCCAGAAAAGTTTAAACAGGCGTTGTTTCAGAATAGGGTGATGATATGGTCAAAGGGACAGCATCGGCTGGAAAAAAACAGACGATAACACACATTAGGTGCAGGCGATGTGGCAGACATTCTTATAATATAAGAACGAAGGTCTGCAGCTCGTGCGGCTATGGTAAAAGCAGCAAGATAAGAAATCAGAAATGGAAAAACAAAACAATAGGAAAAAGAAAGCGTAAGAAGTAGTAAGTATATTATTTCTGCTGTGACCTGCTGTGAGAAACTTTAATAAATTTATAAAGTAAACATCATCATATAATTGATTATGGGCTCGTAGCTCAGCCTGGACAACCTTTGGAAAAGGTTAAATCCAAAGGATGCGGTAAATAGAGCAACTGGCTCTTAACCAGTAGGTCGCGGGTTCGAATCCCGTCGAGCCCTTTTTCTTAGTAACGCAACTAACAATTTTTATCAATGTCGAATTCGTAGAAACGAAAAAGTATCTAATACACAGAAGAACCATCAAATAGTATATAGACGTCAGCCTTCGGCTCAAGTGGTGAACCAAACCCAACACGCCAGAGATATTTTCCGCCAACAATAGCGGGCTGGACAAAAGTTGTTGCTATCTGATTGTTTTCTTTATACTTCTTAGCTATTTCCGTTTCTAAGAACATCTTTTCGAGATGGTCTGAAAATTCTGCTGCCTTATCTAAAATAACAGCGCTGACATTTTCCAGTGCGTCATTTGTTTCGTTTATCACGATATTTTTTCCTGTGATGTTGCTCTCTTGTAAAACTCTCGCCAATTCATTGAGGTCTGTCTTGTTCACGGCACCAACAACCCATCCCTTGCTGCTGTCCCCAGCTACAAGACACATATCTTCACTAATGTTACAATCCACCATGAACTCTTTAGTGTCTTGATACTTCAGTGTTTCAAACCAAGCTTCTGCTTGTCCTGCTTCTCCTTTTTTGACAGGTACGCGACTGACTAAAATAAAGATAATTCCTAGTATGATTACCAGAATCAGTGCACTCGCCCTTTGCTTTCCTTTGTCCATATTATTCACCTTATTCATCCGTATAATTCTGAGCAATGATTTTTATCGTTTCCGTGTCACTACTCATGTCAGACGCGGCAGTAACATTTATGAAATAATCGTTGACCTCGACATCAGCAGGCATTCTTATTACCATGTACGACGTCTTTGTCTCGTTAGGTCCAAGTTCAATTTCCGAAGGCTCTATCAATACCCACTTGGCTGCGCCATCGTGAACAGATAGGTTGAATGTATCTTTCACCAGTCCTGTGTTTGTGATGTTCAGCCCAATGACCTTGTTAGAGCATTGTTCTATAGTAAGTTCCTTTTCTGTCGACAGATCAACTCCATAACATTCAGACTTATTCAAAAGGCTTATATCATACCTAACCATTTCCTTAACAGTCGGGTCGTATCTTGACTGTATGATTATCTCAGCAGTTTTGCTTTCATTTGTTATTTTATCTGCCACTATGCGTATGCCTATATTTTTCGTTTCGTCCTTATTCATAAACATTGTCTTGTTGGTTGTGTTACTAATCAACAACCAATCAGCAGTTGATGCCAGTAAAAATTCATCCTTGCAATTGCCTGTATTGGTTATTCTTATCTCGTCTCTCTTTTCTTCACCCGGACATAAAGTTATGTTCTTCTCGTAGGAGTCCAGCTCAAAGCCGAAACAACTTTTAACATTGAGTATAACATGTGCTTTGTCAGAGCATCGACCAGAAAAAACATTTATGTTTGCTACATATCTTCCAGCCTTTTTTGGAGTTTTTATTCGGAGTCTAATTAGTTTTGTTTCTTCTTTCACAGACGTAGAAAATGTTCTGGACTCGGGAACAAGCCACGGTTGGTCTACCAAGATTGTATAGTTATCCTTTCCAACACTTTTAATGCCAAGCATTGTGCTAACGCCGGCTATGGAGCCAGCACAAAGTTCGATAGTATCTGGTGTTGTTATGACACTTATGTCACAGCATCTCTCCACGACAAGTTTGTTGGTCTGAGTTCTTTCCAAACCAGAATCTGTGCGAACTGTTATATTGACCAGATGCTCGCCCTCTTTCAGACCAGTTAAGACGAGCGTTGTGCTGTTCATCTTTCCTGGTTTAGCTGTTAACCTCGTGTCCGTTAGATTACCTATATTCACAATGAGATTATAACCATCCTCAACCGGCCCGGTGTTTTTTATGCTGACCGAATATTTTATATCATCACCAACGCAAAATGTCTCGTTTTTTGCTGTTACTATCATAAATGATGCGCATCGCTCGACTTTTATTGGAACATTAAACTCTTTTTTAAGCCCAGAACCTGTGGAAATAACCAATTTAATTTTGGTTTCATTGAGCTTTGGTCTATATGTTGCCCTGATGGTTATCGACTTGTTTACGTCCAAAGCAAAAGACGCATTCTCCAATGTTACTCCGGTAGGCGCAGATATGGTATAAGAATCTTTTGAGTCTCCGATATTCTTGACTTTAATCTCGAATGACATTACATCTCCCAGACAAACCTTGTCAGGCGCCTTAAAACTGTATTCAAAATCTGCGCATGTCTTGACAACAACGCTTGTCAAAACCTCTCTCTTAATAGACGGTATCTTTCGATTCGTTGCCGTGAGCTTGACCTCATAAGTACCTGGCGCGGCTTTGCCAGCAAAATCGAGATTAATAT
>JAGGXF010000041.1 GCA_021163205.1 Candidatus Aenigmatarchaeota archaeon | reverse complement strand
ATATCATTGCTTCGGCCCGAGAAGCCTGTGAAGAACGGAACTAAGGTCAGATAAATTATATTTTCGTAATTGGTATGTAATTCACATCAGTTTTTTAGTATAAATTTTCTTACCTTATTTACCAGTGATGAATATGGAAGAGATGTCAGAATCCATGAAGATAACTAATGAACAAAAGAAAAAGATTGTTGAGTGGCTCAGCCGAAGTCTGTTTAGTAGTCCTGACTATACTCTTGGAATTAAAAATATTCAGGAAATACTGCTAGAAAAAATCGAACCGTATAAAGTAGAAATTCTTGAGCTTACATTCAGTGATATAAATCTTGTGAGCTCTGCTCTTGAAGAAGCTTATAATAGGGGTGTCTATGAGAAACTAGCTGATGGAAGTTATAGACTGAAAAATTTTAAATACAAACCCAAAATCCCTATAGAAAAAGAGGTTGAGATTATAAAGGGTTATTTTGAAGGAAAGAGTGGGTCCGAAATAGCAAAAGATTTGAATATGAAAAGGAAATTGGTTACTCATCGACTAAAATTTTATGGCTTACCACCAAAGTTTCCTAAACACAAACTAACCGAAGAGCTAAAGAAGTCTATAGAAGATCTTTATTTAAATAAAGAGCTTACTGATACTGAAATCAAGAGAAAATTGGAAACAATGGGCATAAACATAAGTCGATCTGCTATCAGAAACCACAGGAAAGCTATTGGGTCTCGTTTTTCTTACCGGAAGCCCAGACATTTTGACACAGTTGAAGCATTTAAAAGCGAAGATGAGACTTTGAGTCTAAAAGAAATTCAGGAAAGACTCTCTAAGGTCAATAACTTTAAATATAAAACAGAGAAATTGAATGCGGTAATAAAAGAGCTCGTTAAAAAGAAAATTTTGATAACTCGCGTTGTTGGCGGCAAAGAAAAGTACATACTAAATTGGCCAAAAAATATTTGGTCAGGTGAGCCAATAGAGAGGAATTCTGAGAAGGAAGCTAAAATAGAAAAGCTCTTTTATGAAGGATATGACTCAAAAGAGATAGCAAAAAAGCTAGAAACTGATGTGGAATATGTTATAGAAGTCATAAAAATGATTGACAGGTCTTTTACTGATTCATATCCAAGTATTCCTATTTTGTTGAGAGATGTCTTTGACCATCCAAATGAAAAACTAACTCTTGCTGGCATTCAAAAAAGGATAAAAGAAAAAAAATCAAAATATTATGAAAAAAGAAAAATCAAAGAAGTTATCGATACCTTTGGAATATATGGGAAAGAAGGAGACAAATACTTTCCGAGATGGTTAGATTTAATGAACTTTCCCACTAAAAATAATAAGCGAAAGAAAAGGCGATAATTGTGTCTAAATCAAAAAGAGTCGAGCGGGCGGAAAGAAGAATTGTTATGATACCTTACAAAGTATGTGAAAAAGAAGGAGAACAAAATAGGCGTTTATTGATACATGATTTAAAAAGACAGATTGAGAAGTTCTTGAACTACAAAAGCCCAAAAGAGATTGTGATAGTGGCTTATGACCCGAAGACATTCGAAGAGAAAATAAAAAACTACATAGAACGCCATTATGGCAATTTGGGTCAATGGGGAAAGTTTAATGTTCCTGCATTTTGTCCAACCCAGGATGAAGAAAAACGGGGAAGAAAGATAAGAAAGAAAATCTGGGTTAATGAGTCATACTGGAAAAATCCGAATTTGGAAGAATTTGGCGTTGAGCCTAAAAAAATTTCATTTAGCGAATTTATAGATATTGAGACCAGAGAATATCTAAAGATGTGCAATAGGCTGAACCTGATTTTTGAAGAGTTTTATCACATGTTCCATAGCGTCGCAAGCGAAGCCAACATAGACGTAGCAGACTTTATTGTGAAGAACATGGACAATAAAGGAAATATTAATGAAGAAGATTTATACAAGTTCTATCGTAGCGTGGAAGGACCAGCGAGCATATTCACAAAGTATTCTTTGGCTCACGCACTTGGTTTAAACCTGTTGCCTCCTGGTTTCTTGAACTTGGACGTGAACAACCCAGCCAAGGAAATCGTTGATAGTCTCAGGAAAAAAATAGGATCAAAGCCAGAAATATCAATTGAAAAGATGAGAGAAGTTGCGGCAACAGAGGGCGAAAATATTATTTTGGCTCATGACAAGACGACTGTTGATGATTGGAATAAAGAAGAAACAGAGCAAAAAAAATTATACAAACTTTATGCAAATAGCTCACTGCGCTCGCTGGTCAAGAAAACACCCGAAGAGATTATGAAAGACCTCGACCAGTGGCTTCTCGAACTGGGCGTGTCAGAAGAGGTCGGGAAGATAAGATACTCTTACCTCGAGAAATACAAAGATGCCGTGCTTGAGTCGTAATTGTTTCATAATTAGGGTTCGTTTTAAATTTCTTAATATGTTATGATTATTCGCTATGATTTTATGTGCTGTGTTTTTTTGGGTACGTTTACCTTGAGGTGATGCGAATGCAATTGAATAAGAAAAAGATTGCTGCTGTTCTTGTCGGGGCTAGTATGGTTATTGGTGGCGTTGCTTATGTGGATAAGCATATTCAAGGTTTGCATGAGAGTTATGATAATCTAGAAAAAGACTATAACTTTGTTGTTGCCCAGAATGAGGCGCTTATGAGTGATGTGAACGCATGCAAACAACACCTGCAAGAGATTAATACCACTGTGAATGAGCAGGCAAAGAGAATACACGAGCTTGAAACTGCTAACAATGAGATAAGACGCGAGCATGAGCAGCTAATTAAAGATTATCAGGACCTTGAGTGGGAATCTAAGCGAACTGAGTCTCACTGGAAAGATTTGTATGAAAAACTGACAACGGACAATGACGGCATTCCCGCTGATGTGGAGGAGATGGTGAGCAAGCAATATTATGTGATTGACTCACAGGGTCATCGAAGGCCGCTGGGAGATGTCTATAAGATAGGAGAGATGTTTTTCAACACGGAGCAGGATTTCAAAGATATTGCCTGGCGAGAGGGTGGAATCTACGATGTAGACGGTATCGGTATTTTTACCAAGGTAAACTTCTTGGAAGATCCCATAGGACATAGTCTTTATGCTTGGGCTGTTGAAAGAGCCGAAGATTATGTTAAAAGCAAGGGTCTTGAATACAGGATAACACCAGAAGGGATATCTTTTACAAGACCATATATTGAATTAGCAAATGAGCTTGGAATAGAAACTCCCGAGGAGTTCAGCGCATTAAGAATAATAAAGCCCGACGAGAATATCAATCCACCCGTGGAGATACGAGTTTTGGGGCTTGCTAACTCGGACGCATCTGGGGAGGGACTTGCAAAATATCTACTAAAGGAATTTTTCGCAGAGACAACATATACAAAGGATAACGTGGAGATATTGTCATATCCAAGCGAATGGATAGTAAAAGAAAAAGGCGATGAGAAGTGTACCCCGATAGCGAGGATAGTGTTTGGAGAAGATTATGCAGTCAACTTTACTCTTATTCGCAGCTGGGAAGATGAAGAGCCACTTGCAAAATGGATAATAAAAGACGATGAGAAACTCAAAATAGACCCATGCAACTGCCACCAAGATTATAGATTGATTTTTGAGATAACTCTGGCACCAGTACCGACCTGTTATTGTTTAGTTGCAGACCCTAATCTGTCGAGATACACGTTCTGGCCTTGGGAGCTAAAGACAGATGCTGATGAGGACGGTCTTTATAACTCGCAGGAAGTCAACGGCTGGTACTACGGAAATGACACATTTTTGAATTATACAAGCTTTGTCAGCAAAGACACGGATGGGGATGGCTGGCCTGATAAGGAAGACGAGCGTCCAACCGATTGGGCACTTCCTCAACCAAAAAATTATCCACCTCCGACAGGCGAGGTCGTTGGCCTCACGCCGTTGGGCGTTCACGTGCAACATCCGATTATTGTCGGAGGACCGGGCATAATTAACGAAGAACTGACTATGGGCTCCGTGGGCAAGTTGACCAAGCTGGATAAATTCACTCGAGAGGCCATTAAGAAGCTTGTTGAAACGGCTGTCTAGACAGCCTTCTTTTGCGCTTTTTGGTGCTGTAATCGGTTGACCGTTAACTTTATATATAACTTATACATATAATTGTTACTATATAGTAGTTATTAATTGGGGGTTGTGATAAGATGTTACCAGAATTGCCAATACTTTGTCATAAAGGCGTTGTGAATTATCTAGGTAAGAACAAAAGCAACAAGTCCTTCAGAAAAACCTTTTTTAACTCCATTGTTGAACTGTCTTCTGGTGATTGGCAGAAAAATTACCATCCTTCTAAAAGAGATAATGACGCGCGCTATCGAGCAGGTCTTAACGGTGCATTAGATGCGATGGGAGGAGAAAACTGGAAAAAGATATTTGAGGTTTACGCAAATAAAAAAGAAAAAATTTATCCTTTCACTCCCAGGAGCAAAGCTTGTGAAGAAATCGAAGCAGATGACAATAAAAAGATTCTATTCAGAAAATTTGACCCAACTGAATACAATATAAAAAAAATATGTCTTGTGGGCAATATTTTCGTAAAAAAGAATGCGCACAGAGAACTAGTTTTGACTGCCAGGGCGCGGCTCAATCAATCCGTCGTGGAAACACCTTACATAGTTGAGTTTTTACCCAATGGCAAGTATCATAAAAAATATTATTGATGTCAGCAATCGTAATTGCTCCGTAATTTCGGGAAATGTTTAAATGTTATATCTGCTTAATAATTAAAGGTGATTAGATGCAATTGAACAAGAAAAAAGCTGTTAAGGTTGCTGCTATTCTAGCAGGTGTGGGTCTGATAGGCGGTTCTCTCGCTTATGCGATGGACCAGAACTATACCGGTGACAACGGGCTTACACCGGGGTTTGAGATAAATAAAGAGATGTTCGTGGCTGACAACGTAGGAATTTCTGATACTAACTCGTCTTATGTTGACGATGTTTTTAATAAACTTTGTGTGGGCGAGGCTTCATATTTTGGTTATGATGTGCCTTTTGGAATTGATGGTTTGGAGGGCAAGACACCCAGGATAGATTACACAGAAATAGACGGTCGTGGCTATTATACTATTATACCTGAGTCTAGTAAAAAGCCCGGTAAATACAAACTTAAGGCATGTTGGACAGATAAGAAAGAACCGGTAATCTCTGTTGCTCAGAAACTTGCGTATCCAGAACACGAATTTTTAATAGTTCTGCCAGAATGGACTCCAGCATATGAAAAGGTTTTTGGAGATAAAGATGATTATCTAAAAGAGAAAATTGCAGAAGTCTATCCAGGGCCATTCTTTTTAGATAGTTTTGAGTTCAACCTCAACGGCAGCAAGTTTACCGCTTTTCAAGGAATTCCCCTCTCAGAGATGGACAATCTTCCAAAACTTGACTCAAAGTACGTTTGGCCAAATGTTTCCGAAGAGTGGCGCACTGAAACTTTTATACCAGCATTTTCTCCGGGTCCAAATGATGGTGACCCATGGTGGGATAATAATTACGATGGAATACCCCAGCCAGAAGAGTTGGCTACTGGTTATCCTGTTGATGGCAGCGACATTATGGTAAACTGGGGCAATTTCAAGTATAACGAGGAAGGACAATTATATTCTTGGGTTCCATTGATATTACCAGAAGACAGAATAACCAATAGCATAGTTTTTGGTGCCATTAATGAGCGATATCCCGGCTTGGTAGGTGTTTCAACTAGCCCAGATGCTTTTGACTTGGCTGAGATATGTTTAGAAAGACATGGCAAATCTGGAAAAATATCCATGGTGCCTGTGAAATTGGGTGGAAAAGATTTTTATGCCTATGTCCTTTCAGGAATGGAAAAAATCAAACCATTGACAGTTATTATTAATGACATTGACAGCGAGACATCGAAAAAATATGTGATAAACTTTGAAGACCTCGACGGCAATAATCTCCCAAATCCACGTCAGATGACATCATTAATCGATGACGCTCTTGAGCTATATGGAAAAAACCAGGCTGTCTGGAAGATGGTGGATGTGGATGGTGACGGCAGAAAGGATTTGATTCTTTACATACGTGAAGGCGTAAATCCGAACCCAGTTCTTGAGCTTATGAGAGAGCTTTATGAATGATTTTTAGTGAGGACTGAAAGCCGCACTTCTCTTTAATTTTCTCTTGCCATTTGGTTTTTTCATGTTAGTTATCATCTTGTCTCAACAGATGTTTTAAAAGATATTCGAATATGATATTATAATTTGATGTTCAAAAGGTAGACCGAAAGCCACTTTATTCTTATTTGCCTTTGGTTTGTCTGATATTATTTCTGTCCGTCGTCTTTGAAGAGAGCAGAACATCGACCATCCAAATCTTTATATTTGACTTTTTACAATAAATTAATGGTGATATAAATGAAAAAAATCATTTTATTAATATTTTTGGTTGCTATGCTAGCACCAAGTGCATTTGCATACAAGACATATAT
>JAGGXF010000031.1 GCA_021163205.1 Candidatus Aenigmatarchaeota archaeon | reverse complement strand
CTTATATTGTTGGATAATAGTATAAGTTTATACTGTTTTCTATTTTTTAGTTCGGTAAGAAAATGCAACATTTCTTTTTTTGGTTTTATTATGTTAAATAAAATATCCCTGATTTCGGTTATTTTTATTTCAGTCCTTTCTGAAAACTCACTCCAAAATACGCTACACTTTATCTTTCCAAGCTCAAATTTTTTGAGCTTCTTCTTTAAAGCCTTATGAATGATTTCTTCATCCTTACCCGTTTTTTTACTAAGTTTCTTTGAGAGCTCTCTAGTTAGAGCTTTTGGTGCAATGACACCACCATAGTCAAAAACAATGAATCTTATATTCTTCAGCACTTTCTTTTTATCTTTCATACAACCTCAACCCTTTCTCCTATAATTTCTAGACTTCCTTTATATTTCTGAACTTTTCCAATTACCTTGACTATATCTCCGTTTTTGAGGGTATAAACAAAAGGCATTTTTTCAGCGGCATTCTTAAACACAACAACTTTTATTCTATCTTCCGCGTCATTTATGGTTAAAAACACATGACCGCTATTGCTTGATATTGTCTCAACATTTCCATAGACGCAAACCCGTTTTCCGATCTGTTTTTCTCCGATCAGGTGAATTTCCGTGTTCTCTGGTCCGATGGTTTTTGTTACCAAAAAAAGGCCAAACACACCAAGAACGGCGACAATCCAGCATATTCTATGAAACATCCTATCAGAGAACATAATTCTTTTTTTATGAGAAGATTTAAGAATATTCCTTGGTCACCCCTTTTCTGGTTCTGATAAATAAAAAACCCCAAGATCTTCGTAAATAGGCCCTTTTGGTGTGAGGGTGCTTTTTTTCAGTTTGATGCTTTTAACAGCCATTTCTCCTACCCTAACGCGTTCTAGTTTCTCAAGTATCTCCGACATTCTTTTTCTATCATTGATATATTTTGCACGGCCTATTGTAAGGTGTGGTGTGTCTGACTTTTTTCCAGGCACGGCCTGATTTACTTGCTGTTGAAGGTTAGCCATTTTTTCTTTGTTTTTTTCAACCCCAAGCCACAAAACCCTGACATAGTTTGTAGATGGGAATGCACCAACCCCACGAATATCAATAAGAAACGCGCTGTTGTTTTTTGCTACCCGGTCAAGCTCTTCTTTGATTTTTTCTAGTTGGCTTTCCTTGACTTCGCCAAGGAATTTGATTGTGAAATGCAGGTTTTCTGGCTCGCTGAACTTTATTTTTCCGAGCCCGTCAAACTTCTTTTGCACGGCTCGAACGGCATTTCTAAGCGATGGGTCCAGATCGACAGAAACGAAGCATCTCATAGTAATTATTCATAGAAAAATAATTAAATAGGTTATATATCCACTTAGTCGCGTTTGTGAGTATTGATTGAAAACGGGCAAAGATGACGAAAATAAAGCACTTTAGATGGTCTAAGACCACAAAAAACTATTTATAGACAGCTGTCTAAAAAAAAACAATACGGTGTGTTATGTGTGTTTTATGGTTGTGTTAGATATAATCTATTTAGGATTTACACCTCTCTTCAACAGGCAGACAGCCGTGGTATGGTGATAGTATTATGGTAGATAGAAAAAGCGGGGCAAGGCGGGGGAGGCCGGGCGGTCCCGACCCAAAGAAAATTATGCTTATAGTCAAAATATTATATGATAATCAAGAAGGGCTGTGGCTACGAGAAATAGCAAATCGCGCCAGATTACATCCCTCCACAGTAAGCCACTATATTGAAACTTTTCTTGCCCCAATCGTAGAAGACCGAAAGCTCGGCGAGGAAAAGCCAATTCTAAGAATGATAAGGCTCAAGCCACTTGTTATAGAAAAGATTTCTCAAGGAGAGAGTCTTTCTAATATTTTGAGGTATCTAAAGCTTATGGAAAAGTTCAGGTCTATATGACTTTTGATGTGAGATTGTCTATGGTGCATGATTTTAGTGATTTTTAGTGGTTATATCGCTTTTTGAATCTCACCTCTGTAGTAGTAGTTTTCTTGGTAAAAAATGAAAGAAAACACCACTTTTTTAACCCATGTGAACATAATATGAACATAATATGAACTTTTCAATTGCGTATTTATTTCCGGAGATTCTTGCTCACACCGCAATTTTCTCCTTTAAACTCTCACAAAATACAGCAAATTATTAAGAATTTATCGGTATTTCCTTGTTTTTTCTTCCCCTTATTTTTAAGAATTTACCAGGAATTTATGTTCACATTTAGTTCACATTTGTTCATATTTTAGTCCCTCATGTTCACGTGAACTTCACATTTTATTCACATTCTATTCACATTCAGACCTTAAGTTCACGTGAACTTCACATTTAGTTCATTTTTATTTCACGTACCATCATCTTGTTCACGTGAAATAATTTCTACTCGCGTGAAATAAACGTGAACATTATGTGAAAAATTTTAGACTGGCGTGAACTTCGCGTGAACATTGCGTGAATATGTCACTTAAGCAGAAATAGAAACAAGCACAGATCAATACATTCAACATAACGCGGCGTAAATGTAAGAAATATAACATATTTGAGTTATCTTAGATGAAATATAAAAAATCATTGTAGAAATACGGCTGATGCTGTGCTATACACAACTATTTAAATACGTTTCCGAATAATAAAAATGTGAACATACGTGAACAAATGTGAACTTCGCGTGAACAAATATGAACGAAACATGAACAATAAATATAAGGCGATTTCATGGGTCAAGAAGAAGAGACGGAAGATTATAGAAAAACTACAGTTGCGAATCTCCCGTTCACAGAAGAAAAAGAAAAATCACTCTCGACCGATAAAAACGAAGTAGAGGTGAATGACTGGTTGAGAGAGCAGGGATGGTCTTCCAATCCCTTCACCTTAAGCATTAATCCAGAGTTTTTTGTTGGCTACGACGAGCAATGCAAAAAAATCCTCAGGAACATTGAAGAAAAACATAAGCTAGCTTTGATAATAGGCCCGACCGGGTCTGGAAAGACAACATTCTTGAAGTGGATTGAAAAAAAGATTTCAGCAGAAAAAGAATTTATACCGCTTTTTATAAGCAAACCCCCGGACACTCCAGAAGAGCTTGCCCTAATTTTTAAAGAAAAGTTCAAACCATCATTTCTAGAAAGACTACTGTTTTTTATATACCCAATCCCTCACATAAAAACACCGCACCATATTCCAGAATTTGTGAACAAGAGATTGGGAGATCGCTATCTTCTTGTTTTGTGTGACGAGGTGCACGAGTCAGATATGGATGTTTTGGAGTGGCTTCGTGTTCTGAGTGACCAAATTAATAATATTATCATCATTCTTTCTGGTCTTCCGATTTTTGATGAAATACTTGCTATGAAACTTCAATCATTCCAAAAAAGAATTATTACTAGGGTCGAGCTTGTTTCTCTTTCAGAAAAAAACATGAAGGAGTTGATCAGAAAAAGAATAGAAACAGTTGGAGGAAAATACCCTAGCCCATTCACAGAAGATACCCTAGAAAAAATTTACGAAAAGACAGGAGGATTTCCAAGAGAGGTGATTCGTGTCTGCGACCGGCTTGTTAATTATGCGATAGAAAACCACACGCATATAATAACGCCAGACTTCCTAGACAACCTTGAAAAGAGCAAAGAAGAAAAAAAGGTTTCACTTAACCTTCTTGATAATCTTCCGTACAGACAGCGCGAGATAATAGAATTGCTAATCAAGAGAGACATGCGACCGCGGGATATAGTCAACTCTATAGACCTTTCAAAATATAAAAGCAGGCAACACGCTCTTCGTTCTGTCAACAATATACTTCAGAGACTTATGAAAGACGGTGTGGTCGAAAGGAGGACTCGTGGTAGGTCATTTGTTTACACACTGAGTACACGTGCAAAGACAATTCTGGTCAAGGCTTAGTATGAGCTCGTATAAAGAGGCTAGCTGAAAATGCGACTAAACCCTCACATAAAAAAATCAAAAAACAAAACAGATAAGAAAGCGAAAAAAATCATAGCTATAACAGGCATGCCGGGAGCAGGAAAAACGGAAACAAGAAAAATAATGGAAAAAAAAGGAATTCCTGTTGTTGTGATGAGGCATGTTGTTGAAAATGAGATGAGAAAAAAAAATATAGCGTTGACAAACAAGAACCTTCGGGAATACGCAGATGGTCTTAGAAAAAAATATGGTTATGACATAGTTGCGAAGAAGTGCGTTCCTTTTATAAAGCAAAAACTCAAAAATTCTGACATTGTTTTAATAGACGGAATCCGCGGTCCGCAAGAGGTTGAGCTTTTCAAAAAGCGATTTGAAAATAATTTTATTTTATTGTCCATCTTAGCAAAGCCAGAAACACGTTTCAAGAGACTTAAAAAAAGAGGCCGGGAATGGGATATGAAAACATGGGAAGAGTTTTTATGGCGCGATAAAAAGGAACTTAGCTGGGGTCTCGGTGATGTAATTAAGCGGGCAAATTATACCATAGATAACGAGGGAACAAAAAAGGACCTCAAAAAAAATGTCGATAAACTTTTCTCTAAGCTCTTTTCCCCCACGACTTAATTAAAAGCTTTTTAAGTTTTTATGATAAGTAAATTATGTAACAAATATTCATATTCGGTGTTTATGGGGTTTAATAATCAAGAGGTGGGAAAATGGTCAAAGCTCGAGGAAGAGAAATTATCGGTAAAATTGTCATTTCTGAGGAGACCGGACTAAAGTTCGGTGTGGTCGGAGATATTAAATTTGTTGCCGAAAGCGGCGAACTTCTAAATATCGTTCTTGCTCAAGAAACTCCGCATGCTAATGACCTCAACCTTGAGCGGGATGATCATGGAAGGATGTTAATTCCTTTTTCAACAGTTAAGAGCGTCGGAGATTTTGTAATTATTTCGGAAAAAGACATAGTTTAACTCGATTAATACTCTTTTTACTCTTATGCGTTGGCATGTGAAAAATGTAAAAAACACCAAACAGTGGCGCCAAGCTTCTTTATCTTTTTATCCCACTGCTTCAGTATTGTTTGGTGTTGTTTGTTAATTTCATTTGTTATTTTATTAGTCTCTGATACCTTCTGTTGTTAAGTTGAATACTGCTTCGCCCTCAGGAAGATACGGACTATCAATTAACCGTGCAATTCTTTTTGTGCCTTTACTCTTTCTCAAATATATCCTAAATGTGGCAGCATGCGCGAGAACGTGGCCGCCTATTGGTTTTGTCGGGTCCCCGAAAAGTATGTCTGGCCTTGCCATAACTTGGTTCGTCACAAAAATAGCCACGTTATACACATCTCCAATTCTTTGTAAAGCATGTAAATGCCTGTTCAGTTTCTGTTGTCTTGGCGCCAGTTCTCCACGGCCGGTATAATCTGACCTGAAATGTGCAGTCAAAGAATCAACAATTAGTAATTTAACTTTTTTTTCTTTTATAACCTCTTTTGCTTTCTCGACAAGAACAACCTGGTGGTCTGAGTTAAACGCCCTTGCTACGAAAATATTTTTCAGGGTCTTTTTTGGATCCATTCCAAGCGCCTCAGCCATTTGAATTATTCTTTCTGGTCTAAAAGTACCTTCTGTGTCTATATACACGCAAGACCCGTTGAGCCCGCCCTTTTCCTTCGGGAGCTGAACTGAAACAGCAAGCTGGTGAGCCATCTGTGTTTTGCTAGAACCGAAAGAACCGTGGACCTCTGTTATTGCCTGCGTTTCAATTCCACCCCCAAGAAGCTCGTCTAAATTTTTGGAACACGTTGTTATTTTTCCAATCTCCTTCCGCTTTTCAGCAATTTCTTCTGCTGTCTTAAAGCCCATTTTCAGTTTTTCCCGGGCCGCTTGTATTATATTTTCTGCTGTCTGCACACCAATGTCTGAAGCAGCAGAAATTTCCCCAGCAGAAGCAGCAGCTATTGATATGAAGTCAGTATAACCAGCTTCTATTAATTTTTCAGCTGCTTTTGGCCCGACACCGGGCAGTTCTTCAAGATTGTCAGCCATATACACCACCACCATTTATATCATAACTTTTAATCAATCCAGCAAATTCTTAATCTCGTCCAAAACAACAACATCATTTATTTTTTCTATCATAAATTCGAGCCTGTCAAACAGGTCATTTTTTTTAACACGGCCACGAAAAATAAACTCTTTTCCCAGCGGAACACCTTTTATAAGCTCCCTTATATCTTTTCCAACAGCTTCCTCTGTTTTTATTCCGAAAAGTTTTTCTGCATTTTCTCTGAACCCAACTGCGCGAATATTTCCTGTTCCATCATCTATCACACCAGAAAACAACAACACGCGTTTCGGTTCCTGTTCTCCATGCTCTTCGCATACCCAGGCATCGCCATCTTTTTTTACTCGTTTTCCACAGATAGGACAAACTTCGAATATTGGTTTTGTCTCAAACACCTGAACAAGTGTTGCACGGGTTTCTGCTCTCATACCAAGAGTCAATTCACAGATTTTTTTTCTTTTATATTCTTGTCCTATTCCAACATCAACATCTATTTTTTCATCGCTTTTCATAATTTTTCCATATTTTCCAAGCCTGAGTTCAGGAGTACCACGATTATCTTTAACATATCCCTGCACGCGAATTGTATCACCAACATCTATCTTATCCAGAACCTCTGTTTCTTCGTTCCACAAGCTCAATCTTATCGAGCCGGTTTCATCAACGAGATAGACACTTGCCACGCAACCAGTTGAATTATTCGTTTTAAACTCCTTGACAGGAGATATGTAGCTAACCTTTCCAACGACATCAACAGAACGCATGCCAACAACAACACTTCCTATATTTAGTCGATAAT
Source organism: Candidatus Aenigmatarchaeota archaeon (assembly GCA_021163205.1). Taxonomy (GTDB): domain Archaea; phylum Aenigmatarchaeota; class Aenigmatarchaeia; order GW2011-AR5; family JAGGXF01; genus JAGGXF01. Next base: position 10,586 of record JAGGXF010000031.1, on the reverse strand, counting down.
TCCTTCTTTCGCGCTTTTCTATGATGTCTACACCAAGTTCTTTCGCAACAATATGTGCTGCTCCCTCATCTGATATAAGGCCCGAAAGCTCTTCTATTTTTTCCGAAACAAGCCTTTTTATCTCTTTTTCGCTTTTGCCGCTTTTTTCGGATATTTTTTTGATGATTTCTTCTATCATATGCCCACTCTTATAAATATGCTGGAAATCTATTAAAAGAATGGTAATGTTTTCTTCCGCGCGTTTTCACTGTTTTGTTTAACTGCTTGTTTATCTTTACCCGCTTTATTTTATAACTCATTCATCGTACGCAGATGTTATTTAATTGAACGCAAAGCAACAAAACGATAAACAGACAAAAAACTAATTTGTAGAATTCAAGAGTTTTTTTCTCGCTAGTCGTATATCTTTTTTCATAACAGTTCTTCTTCCGGCATAGTTCGCAAGGTCGGCGGCACATTTGATTATTTCTTTTGCCCTTTCTTCTAGTATTTCTGCCAGTTTTTTTGCAGCATCTTTAGAAACATGTTTTGCGCCGGCCTTTTCTATAAGTCGTTTCACCGGAGCTATGGTTAGTTCGCCCATATCATTTTATTTATTTTTAAACTATTAAATATTAGTGATTATATAGGATAAAGTGCTTGAGCACTGATGTGTCCCTTTTAAAATCTTAAGTTGGGTGTGGTTTTGAAAGAGAAAATCCTTGTTATATCTGTAGACCGGGATAACGATATCGGAGAGAAGACAGGCATAGCTGGGCCTATAGTAGGAGAAAAAAACAATTTAGAAGCAGCAAACAAACTTCTTTTATCAGACCCAGAAGACTCGGATGCAAACACGGTTTTTGCCGCCATCAAAATCAGTAAGAACATAAAAAACAGCGAAGTTGTTACACTAACAGGAAGCAAGCATGTTGGTATTGAATCTGACCAGATTATTTTAAAGCAACTTGGAAAGGTGCTTAAAAAAATTAAAGCCAGGCAGGCAATATTGGTGACTGATGGGGCAGAAGACGAGTTTGTAATTCCTATTATACAAAATAAGCTTAAAGTAATTTCTGTCAAGAGGATTGTTGTGAAACAAAGCCAGCAGCTGGAAAGCACTTATTATGTCATAACAAATTTTATTCGTCAAATACTTCAAGATCCATCCATGTCTCGCACGATTCTTGGGATACCTGCTGTTGCGTTGCTCTTATTTGCTTTTTTTGGCTATGCTGGTTGGCGTTTTGTCTTGGGGGCGGTCGGACTCTTTTTGCTAGTAAAAGGATTCCAGGTCGAAGGATTCTTTGGGGCTGTCCTGAATGAATTTAAAGTGTCTTTACGAAAAGGTAAGGTTAGCTTCTTTTTATACATTCTCGCGGTGATATTCATAGTTATAGGCTCTGCCTACGGTTATTTGAATGCAAAACCAACAAAATCAGAAATGTGGTTTGATGCGGTTCTTAGGTTTTTTTACGCATCAATATATTACTTTTTCATAGCAGGGTTTCTCACCTGGTTGGGAAAGATTATAATGTATTATGGTGACAGAAAGCGTGTTTTCCGGTTTTTTACTCTGCTTGCCCTACTTTTTTCTATAACTATAGTAACGCGGTCTGCGATTGAGATGATGCTCACACCAGAAATAGGCGCTGGAAATATGATATTTACAACAATTTTCGGTTTTCTGGTTGTTTTCTTAGCCGTTCTGCTCGAAAGGGCAAAAAAATAGAAAACCAGAAGTAAAAAATTATTTAAAGGAGCTTTCACAAAAAAGAAAATAGTGTGTGGTCATTGTTTGTTGCATCCTAACACTCTTTTAACCAATTGTATCTTGGTCAAGTGTTTGAAATGACAAATAAAACAGAGCTTGAAAATCTTTTCCTTAGGAAAAAACCTGTTAGACTTTTAATGAGTCTTAAAATGGGGCATGGAAAATATGTTTCTGTGCTTGCGAAGGAAACAGACTGTACATATTCCCACATAGTCAAACTTCTTAATATGTTCAAGCGCCTTGGCCTGGTTGAGTTCGAGAAGGCGGGGCGAGTTAAATTCATCAGTCTCACAGACCGCGGTAAAGAACTGGCCGATGCCGCAGAAGCGTTGTTGCGAAAATTTAGCAAATAATCAACGATTTCTACCCAAGAGTGATAAATTTAAGTTTTACCCTCGGTTATAATTATTATAATTTATTATTCCGTTGCTTGCTTTCCAGCAACTGGTTAACTGCTAGATGGTGTTTTATTGTGGGGGAGATAAAATATACTCTGAAAGGGCTGGGATTGTCTACAATTTTATCAATTTTTTCCTATGATCTTACCTACTATCTTCTTTCGGGAGATAACCCATACCATCTCTTAAAACACGCAACAGAAAAAATCTTTGGATCTTATGAAACTGTGGTAGATAAAAGCGCCGCCCAAGCCGGAGGAATATCTTTTTTCATAACATCTATCTTCTCTCTTATGATATATTTTACTCTCGTTAGGCCAAAACAAGATGAACATTATCCGAAAATAGATGAGAATAAGGAGCTAGCCAAACGTGTTGAGAAGATTCCGGAGCTAGTTTTGGACCCTTTCGAAGAATTAAAAAAAGAGCTGAAAGAATTGAAAAAGCTCCGAGAATTTGAAGAAAAGCTCTTACGTTCAAGTTTATCAAATATACCCGAATATAACAACATTCTTGATAAACTTTTCAATGAGGTTGAGAAAGAAATTGAAAGAAAAAAGAAAAACGTAAAAGAGCACCTGAAGATGGTGTATAAGCACCATTCTGACTAAATTCTGAAACTTCCTCTGGTGTGATAAAAACAGAGAACAAGAAAAGACACTTACTCCAGGAAGTATTAGGAGTTCTTGGTTCTGTCGGTAAAGAATAAAAAGTTTCAAGGCTAAGTGAATACAGCATAAGCAAGCCCATGGGCCAAAGATTCGAAAATAACAGCATTTTTTGTTTTACTCCAAGTTAAAGATGAATCTCTCTTTTGGTCACGGTTTGCTGGTTTTTTGCTAGACTTTTTTAAGAAAGCTAGACCTGATTCGGGTGAAGTTGCCGGGGTGAAGTTAAGTGCCGTTATACATTTTGAACGAAAAAATTAAGACAGGCCTTAGGCTTTTACAGGCAGAAACACACAAAATATATAGGACCAGGGAGCCAAGAGAATCTTTTAAGATGGCCCAAGACGAATGCGGGAAGCTGGAGCATGCATTTGACGAGAACAACAGAACTAGAATTAAAGGACATCTTACTGAGCTTTTACTAAGGTTTATTTCGCTCTGTAATAGTGTTGGTGTACGTGTGGAAGATATTCTTGAGGACAGAATCAACGAACATATAAAGGAATACCATAAAGACGGACAACCATACCATGAAGCAACCAGGCCCATAACATTTTCCGAGGCAAAAATCAGACTTAAGAAAGAAATAGAACCAGAGCAATCTTCAGAATATGACGAGCCTTATGTCTAACATTAAATATAAATATCGGAAGTTCCTTATGTATCTTAATTAGTTGAAAAAAGTAGGTGGTGTTGTTCAATGAAAAGAGTTAGTTGGGACGAATATTTTATGAACATAGCCAAACAAGTGGCAACCAGAGCCACGTGCCCAAGAAAACGCCTCGGTGCAATTATAGTCAAGGATAAAAGAATAATAGCCACGGGCTATAATGGCTCACCGCCCGGTATGCCACATTGCGACGATGTGGGCTGTTTTATTGTTCCCACTGTTAAAAGGGTAGACGGAAAAGATATTGTTAAAGATCATTGCATACGAACATTACACGCAGAGCAGAATGCTATAATACAGTGTGCCGTTCACGGCGTTTCATGTAAGGGAGCGACCATGTATTCTACCATAAACCCGTGTTATACCTGCGCGAAGATGATAGTAACAGCCGGGATCAAGCGATTTGTGTACAGCTCGAAATACTTTCATGATGATGGCCTTGATGCAAAGGCCCTAGAGCTTCTAAAAGAAGCTGGTGTGGAGGTTGTTGAGTTTAAAAACAATGAAAAAAAGGAGGATAAATAATGGCAAAAAAAATAATCTCTGACATGGTTTTCAAGAACATACACCCACCAGACTATAAAAAAAGACTCACAATAAGAGATTTTTCCGAGGTCATTGTCAGGCGTCTTGGCGTGAAAAGAAAGGAAAGTAGGGCAGACCACGCAAAACTGCTGGAAGAGCTACTGAAGATGAAACGGGAAAACATTCCTGTTTCGATAGACCAAATAGCTAGGTACTTGGGCGTTTCCAAGTCTCAAGCCTATGAAGAGATAAGGAAATGGCGAACCCTTGGTCTGATAGAGTTCGTAAAAATACCTGTTGGGGCAGACTTTGTCAAGGGATATATGCTTTCTGCCCCCACTGTCAACAGACTCATAGACAAGGTTGAATCTTCTTTCAGCGCCTTCATAAGAAGGACAAGAAGAATAAGCAAGGACTTTGACGATGTTCTACAGCTAGAACTAGCAAGAGCCAGCCAAAACATTCCATCGGGCGATACAATAAACAGTAAATTAGACGCACAAACAAGAGATACGCAAACAGAACCGAATGACGAAAAAGAACCGGACACTGAACAGGAGCATGAGGAAAATATTAATGTAGATATAAATAATAATTAATATATTTTATTATATATTCTTACTAATATCTATTTTAATACCTATTCTATGTTCAATGTTTTAATAAGACACAATGAGGCCATGGCTTTTTTGGATTATAACGACCAGAACACATGAACATAGAGCTGCACTTCATAATCTTCTCGGTGGAGTCGTACCAGAATCCGCCAAGCTGTTCGCAGCATAGTCTTATATTATTATAATCTTTTTCGCTGTGCGGATACTTTAGCACATCTGTTTCGACCGTCTGTCTTGAACATACGAAGTTTTTTGTAAGCCCGCCCGCGACAACGTTGGCTGTTACAGAACGAAAGTTGAACACAAGATAAAGTAAGAAAATAACTATTATGCTAGTTATTATAATTTGCTTCGTTTCCATATCAATAACTATTTAGCCGGGCTTATATTTATTTTTTAGCCAACTCTTTTTCATACCATGTTATGAACTTATTTACACATATTCTAAATGGTCCGTATTTGTCTCTCAGAGTTGGGTCCTGTGCAAAGGTCTTTTTTTGCCCATCCAAAACAAATATTGGATCAAAACCGAACCCCCGGCGGCCGATGGGTTTTTCAGCTATCTTTCCATGAACAGAAGCAAAGAAAATCTTCGAGCCTTTTTTGCCGGCATATCCGAGCGCCAGTCTGAATTCCGCTTTTCTGTTTCGAATGCCTTTCATCAGCTTTATCAATCCCTTGACACCGATTTTTTTCAGGACAAAGTTGGTGTTAATACCGGGAAATCCCTTCAGAGCATCTATAAACAGCCCCACATCTGTAACGATAACATCCTTGCCAAATTTTTTGTAGCAATAGTTCGCGCCGAGCTTAGCCACGGTTTCTATCTTTTCATCGTCTTTTATTTCAGGATACTTATATTTTATCTGTTCTACGACAATGTCGCTGCCCAGGTCTTTTATGATATTTCTAAGCGACCTAACTTTTCCCGCATTTCCCGTCACGAAGAACAAGTGTTTCTTCATAGTTTCATTTTATCGAGAAAGGTTTTATTAGTTTATGGGCTCAAGCATTTCCAGAATAACCGAGCTCATTAAGTTTTTTGAGCAACCTTTCATATTGTTTTTCAATTCCAGTAGCATCTCCTAATGGAATTTCTTCATCTGTTTTGGGGTCATATATTATTATTTTTTTCCCGGGGGTTAGAAAATTCTTATTTCCTAAAATACGAACTCGCCTCAAATCTGCTATTAAAAACACGCTTGGCCCAACAGATTCAAACATTTTTTTAACTTCTTCTAGACTTGGAACAGACATATTCTCACCTTTAACAGCCTAAGAATATACTACCGAGAAAATAGGTATATTTATTATATCGTAGTAACTATATAAAGATTTCTATTTTTTTCTATCTTTTGCGCAAAACAAAAAAGACAGGTCGCCTATCGGCGGCCTTTCAGTTTCATGTAGATTTCTGTCAGGAATGCTATCTGGAAAACCTTGGTAATGGCAGTACCAATTAGGAAGACCAGCCCCGTTAACAAAAGGAGCCCCGAGTGTTGCGCCAGCGCTGACAGAGAGCCGATATCAACAAAGGATATCGCGGCTGAGACCATGACGAAAAACAGAGGTATTACGAACAGTCCCTGTATAATTATCGCAACTATAGCCATTGCTATAATTGACAGGAGAACCTTTAGCCACTCCTTTCTGAATATTCTCCATGATGTTTTAAGCGCTTCTACACAATCCTTTTTATCGACGATGACAGCCTGTAAACCAAAGACGAGACCAAGAGTTACTATTATAGATAAAATCCACCCAACCCACGGAATCAAAGATATTATTGTTGTCAAAATACCCGTGACAATCAAAACAGCAAGCAAGCTCCAGAATCTTTTCTTTGCGAAATCAAAGCTGACTTTTAGTGATTTTTTGTTTTTGTAGTTATGAATATATGTACCCTGAATAATCACACCAAGAACAACAGCGATAACTATTCCGATTATCATAATTCCAAAATTCGATGTGACCGCACTTGCTGCCGCAACAGGATTTTTAGCAATTATTTGGCTGACCATGTTCAACATCGGAATTCCTAGAAACGCGAAAACAACCAGCTGAAAAATAAAATACGGTAAAAATGTTTTCTGCTGAAAAGCGAAGTGCAATGCCTTTTCCAGAGCGTCGGAAATTTTTAGCTTTGTCATTTATTTTACCTCCTAGTTTTGAATATTAAAAAATAAAACACGAGACTAAGCCTTTTTTTCTGCCTTTACCACAGGAAATCTGATTGGCGGTGGAAGCTGTAGGTCTTCTGCTATTCCTATGGTTTTTGACAAGCACCTTCTAAATATGGCATTCAATATTATGACAGCATCCTCTTTGGGTAATCTCTTTTCTTTTTTCCATTCTTTCAAAAGTTTTTCATGTTCCTTCGTCTGATACATTACCTCTCCTTTCATCTCAATTTCAGCCACATTAGGTTCATATTTTGTTTTGAATGAAAATTTTATCGCCAGAATTTTTTCCAAACCAGTAAGACCGGTTTTTCTTTCTTCCAGATCTTCGATTACAGGAGAAGAATTTATACTTATTTTGTTTGTTGTCGGTTTCTTTATTTTTCCACTGATGGATAAAAATCTCATTCCAATAACTCCCATGTTTTTCACCTCTCAAGACACGAATTATAATTTAATTTTTAATAGTTGTTTATTTAAATTAATACCATTATCAGAGGGGCTGTTTATGAAGGTCATGGTTGTTCTTGCAGATGGTTTCGAAGAGATAGAAGCTATTAGCATAATAGATGTTCTCAGACGGGCAGAAATACCTGTTACTATAGTAGGTCTTACATCGACGGTTCTCGAGGGCGATCATAATATAAAAATAATTGCAGACAAAAAGCTTTACGACGTGAGCCCGGATGAATATTCTGCTATAGTTCTTCCGGGTGGAAAGGCGTATGAGATTTTTTTAAGGAGCGCCGCGCTCAAAGATATGATAAAAAGGTTTGATGAAAAGAAAAAACTTATTTGCGCCATATGTGCGAGCCCGGCCGTGTTGGCTGCTGCCGGAATTCTAGACAACAAAGAAGCAACAATTTATCCGGGTATGGAAAAAGAAATACCGAAACCAAGACCTGGAAAGGTTGTGCAAGACGGGAATGTGATAACAGGTCAGGCAGCGGGCTCAGCTATATTACTTGCTTTGAAGATAGTCGAAAATCTTAAAGGAAAACAACAGGCAAATATAATTAAAGAGAGATTGGTGGTATAATTGGCGACAGATATAGAAACAAAAATTCTGGAAAAGCTTTTCAAGTCGAAATTAATAACAAAACAAGAGCTTATAGATTTCTTACAGGGCGATGGGGTGCGTGCATCAAAATCAGAAATAAATTCTGCAATCAGAAATCTTCTGAACATGGGCTACATAAACCAGATAAATCCGGTGGGTTCGTCTTGTCTTGTTATAACACAGGAAGGTTCAAAAGCGATACAAAAGTAATTTAAAAGCTTTAAGCGAGTAATTTATCGCTGAGATAGCTCCGTAGTCTAGTGGCCAAGGATGCGAGGCTCTGGACCTCGAGACCCAGGTTCGAACCAACCCCGATAAAAACCCAGGTTTCGCTATTACAAAAACGGGTTGCGGAAATCCTGGCGGAGCTATTCTTATCTCTTTTTCAACCAATATAGTTTGAGGCTTTAATAGAATCCTTCTTCTTTGTGGTGTGTGTTTCTCTTTTCTTTTTTCCAACCGTTTTAATCTTACCGAATTTCTTTTCGTATTTTTTAACAAGCTCGCTCAGAACACCGAGAAGGTTTTTTGCCATAATAGGATCTATTATTATGACATTGTGATTTATCATAATGCTTTCATGCACTCCGTCAGGCAGTTCATCTGACCGTGGAGATGTCTGCTTGAAGTCCAGAGCGAATTTGGATTCGCTGAACCTTATTGTCGCGGAATCGCTAAAAAACGCGGGACCGCCATGATTTATACCAAAATTCAATTTTCTCTTTTCAGCCACCATAACCACCTGTGATTATTTATGTGACATAATTTATAAATTAAACACATTCACTAATGGATGCTACCCAAAGTTTTAAAAAGAAGTAGATGATATTTATTCTAATGCTCGAGAATCTTGGGCAGATAAAACAGATAATACTAGGAGTAGAGGGTTTGTTTTTTTGAAAAGCTCTTTCTTGGTATTATTTTGGTGGAGGATTGAAATGGAAGGAAAAGTAAAGTGGTTTAACACCAGAAAAGGCTATGGATTTATCGAAGGCGAGGACGGGAAAGATTATTTTGTCCACCAGAGTGCTCTGGCAGAAGGAACAATCATAAATGAGAACGACCACGTAACCTTTGACCCTGCTGACAGCGACCGCGGAAAGCAGGCTAAAAATGTTGTTAAAAAATAGAAGTATATTAAGAACAGATAAATCAGTTTAGAGTGTTGTTTTATTTTTTCTTTCTGATTTTTTCTTTTAGCTTAAGCTTTATTATTTTTTCTCTTCAAAATAAAATCATGAAGCCGGTCATACAAAAAATCGAGTTTGGCAATGTTATCATAAATGGAAAGAGATATGGTTGCGACATATTAATCACGCCAGACGATGTCAGAGAAACAGAAAAGACTCACAAACTCGACACACATATACTTGAAGATGCCATACTTGGAGAGCCAGAAATAGTAATAATCGGTATAGGCTTCAATGGTTTAGTCAACGTACCAGATGAAGTTAAGACCATGATAAAGAACGCCGGTGCAGATCTCGTTATCAAGAAAACGCCCGAAGCGCTCAAAGATTTTCAGGCGCTACTAAAGCAAGGCAAAAAGGTCGTGGCATGGATCCACACGACTTGTTAGAGAAGCAAAACATTTCAATATTTATCCTTCCTCTTCATACAACTTCCTCAAAAAGTCAGGCAGCTCCCGCTTTGGTGGAGTATAGAACTCGCTATTCACATACTTCGGACACGTTTTACACTGCTTGGGCGGGTCTTTCGGGTCTTCTATTTTTTCTGGACAATCTGAAAACGTTCCAGGGCAGTTGGGGTAATCTTTCTTATCGATAAGAGAAGAAAGATCCTGTTTAAACTTTCTTTTGAGTGACCACCTTCTTCTCTCTCTTGTAAATTGTTCTCCTGCTGAACCCACCATTATAACACCAATAAATAAAATGTTGGGAAGGTTTAAAATGTTTAAATGTCGGCGAACCACAACTCTTGTATTCCAATACTACACTAGTTCCATTCTTCTGCTGTTTAAGCACGGCAATTTCTTGCTGGAGGATTAAACATTTCGAAATGCTTCGGGATTGACCGAAATATCTTTACGAATTTCAATACTACACTATGCTTTGCATAGCCAATTAAAAGGTGTTCTGCACAGATGGCTTTTCTCTACCAAGTTTAGGCATTTTTAATTAACTCTTTAATTTCCTTTATGAACTTTTTACATTTTTCAATAGTTTTTTTACAGGTTTCGAAATCCATTCTTTTTCCGTAATAAGTGAGAGAGTTTCTTTTGTATCTTACATCGTCAAAAATTCTGAACATATCTTCTTTTTTTATAACATCCCTTAGATAATAACCAAGACAAAGATGATTTAACACCTTGTAGCCTTTCTTGATAATAAGTGCTTGTAAAAGTTCAAGCAAAGAAGTATAGTAATCTTCAAATACAAAATTACAGTTATTTTCAGTTATATCTTTTATGAGTTTTATTCTTTCTTCCGCTGTTTCTATCAGTGAGTTAGCTCTTGCGTTATCGGGAGAAATTCTTATTGCTGAATTGTTTTCTATACATTCGTTCCACGAAGCTTCTTTCATTTGAATACCTCAATAAATCCATTTAATACAATTCCATTTATTATATTATTAACCAAATCTTTGTTTTTTATTTCAAAGAGGTTTTTATGCCTGAATATCTGGATGTTTCTTTTTAGCTTTTTTTCAAATTTTTCAAGAGTTATATCTTTTTTTGAAGGAGTTTCTATATAT
>JAGGXF010000026.1 GCA_021163205.1 Candidatus Aenigmatarchaeota archaeon | reverse complement strand
TTCTTAGTTTTTTTCTTTGTCTTTTTCTTTGCCTTCTTCTTTGCCTTCTTCTTTGGCACGAAAATCACACTCCGCAAAAAATTCACAATTAAATAATATCATAACATCATATAAATAAGTTTCTGTTAACCATTTTTCAAAAATAATTATGAAAATTAAAAGAAATTGTATGGGCCCGGCGAGATTTGTTCAGCCTCTTGCATGAAAGGCTTTTGAACACGCGACCTCCAGTTAGCCCAGGTGTCCAAGCATTTCTTTTTTATACTTGGAAGCCATATAAGACTGGCGCTCTAATTACCCAAGCCTTTCTGTGAAGTTTCTTTTTGAAAGAAAGGCCTACCAGGCTAAGCTACGGGCCCAAACAAACAACTTAAAACATATTAATCCAAAAGATTTTAAAATCTATATTTTAAAACTTTTTCAATAGTTATATTTTTATGATGCAGAAAAGAGATTTGGAAGAAACGGTTGAGAAGGTTTTAGAGAAAAATAATTTTAATGTTATCAGACATCGTGGATGTTTTGATTTGGCAGCCAAAAGAAGAAAAATCTTACTGTTAAAGATTCTTGTTAATGTTGATTCTTTTTTAGAGTATCAGAGTGAAAATCTTAAAATAGTTTCAAAAAGTGTCTGTGCCTTTCCTTTGCTGATCGGAATAAAGACAAATAGAGAGAAGTTGAAGGAGAGTATGATATATGAGAGATTTGGTATAACGACAATGAACCCACAAACACTAGATAATATATTTTCCTCTTTTTCTCCTGAAATATTCAGAAAACGCGGTGGAATGTTTGTAGAAATATATCCAGAAAAGCTCAGGATGGCTAGAGAAAGTCTTGGCCTGACGCAGGAGGAACTGGCAAAAAAAGTAGGAACAACGAAAAAAACAATATATGAACATGAAAAAACGTCGAAAAAAATGTCAAGAGATTTTGCTGTCAAGCTAGAAAAAATTCTCAAGAGGAGTATCATCAAACCGTTCTTGCTGGAAGATAGAACCAAAGAAACCGAGATAGAAAAAATAGAGAAAAAGCCAAAAACAAGATTTGAAATCAATGTCTCAAAAGAATTTGAAAGAATAGGTTTTGATACTGATTTTGTTGAACAGACACCATTCAACCTAATTCTCAAAAATAAAAAAAGAGGACTGGTGCTAACCAGGGCAGAACCAGAAGGAAGATGCAAGAATCTAGATGAACTAACCAAGATTTCTGAGTTTTTCAAATCTATGCCGCTATTGGTAACAAAAAGTAAAACAAGAGGTAAAGATGTACCAATCCCAATACTCGAAAAGACAGAACTTCATAAGTTTAAAACTGCGGAAGAACTAATAGAATTTCTGAGAAGCTTTTGAGTGATCTGCTAGCATAAAAAATCAGATAACCACAGACGATGTATTAAAAACCAAATATTCTCTCATTGCGTCTAAGTTCATGCTATAGAAGCTAGCTATCCTGTTGTTGCGAGGATAAGATAAGCGACGTTAAATTTAAATATACTTCCATACACATATAATCTCAGTATACTTTCATACACATAATCAAAAAAAGAGGTGATAAAATGCTTGGACAGACAGGAGCACAACCTATCTTTATACTTCCGGAAGGAACACTTAGACAGATAGGGAAAGATGCTCAGAAAACAAATATAGCTGCGGCTAAAGCGGTTGCAGATAGCGTAAGAACAACTCTAGGACCCAAGGGCATGGACAAGATGCTTGTGGACACAATCGGTGATGTTGTAATAACAAACGATGGCGCAACGATACTGGACGAGATGGAGATAGACCACCCAGCTGCAAAAATGATGGTCGAGGTAGCAAAAACGCAGGAAGATGAGGTGGGAGACGGAACGACAACAGCAGTTGTTCTGGCAGGAGAACTTCTTGAAAAAGCGGGAGAACTGATAGACCAAGGCATACATCCAAGTATCATAATAAGAGGGTATAGAATCGCGAAGACCAAATCACTTGAAGTTTTAGATAAATTAGCTAAAACCGTAACAGTAGATAGTCCAGAACTAGAAAAGATAGCAATGACTGCAATGACAGGAAAGGGCAGCGAGGCTGCCAAAGAATCTTTGGCAAAGCTGGCGGTAAAGGCAGTTAAAAGTATTATTGAAGATGATGAGATTGATACCGACAACATAAAAATAGAAAAAAGACGTGGAGGAAGCATTGATGATACAGAGTTGATAGAAGGTCTTGTAATTGATAAAGAGGTTGTGCATGCAGCAATGCCAAAAACTGTCAGAGATGCGAAAATAGCATTAATAGACTCTGCTTTAGAAATCAAAGAAACCGAAACAGACGCCCAGATAAGAATAACTAACCCCGAACAACTTAAAGGATTCATAGAGCAGGAAAACGCTATGTTGAAAGAAATGGTGGATAAGATTGTCAAATCTGGTTGTAATGTTGTTTTCTGCCAGAAAGGTATAGACGATCTAGCACAGCACTATCTTGCAAAAAATAAAATAATGGCAGTGAGAAGAGTCAAGAAAAGTGACATGAAAACTTTGGCCAAAGCAACAGGAGCAAGCATAATAACAAATCTGGATGAGCTAACAGAAGATGAGCTAGGATATGCCGGAATAGTGGAAGAAAAGAAGGTGGCTGGAGAAGAGATAATCTTCGTAAGAAAATGCAAGAACCCAAAGGCAGTTTCCATCCTAATCAGGGGCGGAACCGAGCATGTGGTTGATGAGGCCAAGCGAGCAATGGAAGACGCTATCCTGGGAGTCGCCGCAGCGATAAAATCTGGAAAGATTGTAACAGGAGGTGGCTCAACAGAAGTAGAGATAGCAAAAAAATTAAGAGAATTCTCAGAGACTGTTGGTGGAAGAGAACAGCTAGCAATAAACGCATTTGCGGACGCGATGGAAGTCATACCAAAAACATTGGCAAGTTCTAGCGGCATGGACACCATAGATACGCTAGTCGAGTTAAGGTCATTACATGAAAAAGGAAAAACATCTTATGGTGTGGGTGTCTTGAAAGGAAAGTGTATTGACATGGAAGAGGAAGGTGTTGTAGAACCAGTGAAGATAAAGACGCAAGCTATAAAGAGTGCAAGTGAAGCAGCAGAAATGATTTTGAGGATTGATGATGTAATAACAGCCAGTAAAGTAGGAAGTGAATCTTCAAAATCTCCTGGAGCTGGACAAGGCATGCCTCCTGGTATGATGTAAGCTCCATCTCTTTTTTATTTTTAATCTATATTTAATGTGGGCTTTATGACTAGAAACCAAAGAGTGGGGTTCACCTAAGAGCAGATTTTTTCCGTGTCTAATCGAATTAACCAATTCTATGTAGTCTACTGTCAACTCATTAAAAATGTACACGTTTTCTTTTTACTGCTTGTTCCTGAAATTGTTCGGGCTTATCAGCATCGGGAGGGCTGTTGTATCAAATCACACAAGTTTCAATTTTGTTGAGATTATCTTAATCATATTGAATTTAAGAGTTTCTCACGGTATTTCAGAAAGCTATTTATATGGCTGAAAATAATACTTTAAATAACTAGAATGGGGGTTCTGATTATGGAAACAGATGATTATGAGCTAATTCCTTTAAATCCTATAAGGAGACTTGAAAAGAGAATCGAAAGAATCGAAAGTATAAAAGATAAGGAATTGTTTAACGATCTTCTTCAGGCTATCAAAATAAACCAAGACACCATAGACCAGCTGACAAAAATGAATACAGACCTTATTAAGGAAATAACAAAACTTTCTGGTTCTGTCGAAGGATTAACTGGAAAATTGACAGACTTTCTAGAAAGGATTGAAATTGAGAGCCTAGAAGCGCCTGATGAAGAATTTGAACGGATAAAAGAGGAGAATAAAAAACTTGTTGAAAGAGAGGAAAAATTAACAGCAAGAATCAAAGCCCTCGAGAAAAGAGTAAATGCCCTCATCTTATCAAGCATGGCGAAAAGAAGACTTGTACGCGCAAGACCTCAGATGAAAAGGCCGATCCAGAGACCTGCTCAAGCTCCTCCTGTTGGAGGTACTATGATGCCACCAACTGAAGAAAAAAGAAAAGTTGGCTTACCATTGCCTTAAGTTGGTGAATCTATGAAAAAAGCACAAACAGAGGTTCTTACAACTTTATTAATATTTGTTGTAACCCTTTCTGTAGTCACATCTGTCTATTTTTTTGGTATACCTCTTATTGAGAAAAATAAAGATATAGCAACACTAGAAAAATCGGAGGATTTCATAAAAAATTTGAACACAAAAATAAAAAAGGTTGCAAATGGTGGATCAGACCAAATAGAGTTCGATTTGCCGGGACTTTTTATATTCAACCAAACAGACGAGACTATTGAGATTGTCCTGAAAACCACCGGAACAAAATATGCTGAGGGTGGCTGGATTAGCCTGAGCAGAAGTAATCAAACGAGTGGGACGTGGGGAATCGACGAACCAGAGATAATAGAGGTAAAAAGTGTGAAAATCAGCGACAAAAAATATATAACTACCTTTAAGTTAAGCTATAGAGAACTCAAAGCAGAAAAAAACTCCTATAAAATATCACTTATTTCTAGTTCTGGAACCTCTATAGTATCTGGTGGGGGGCATACTATAACTATCACATATGGTGGATTGTCCAAAAGTGAAGATTTAATAAAGACGAACGTTAAAATAAATATTGTATGAAAGGCCAGTATAGAATTGTAAGTGAAGTCTTGCTGTTTGGTATCGGGATTGGCATAGCAATTCTTGTCCTTACGACATATCAAACTTTGAATAACTCCATAAGCAAAATAACTTTTAGCGACCAACTTGAGGGAGTTTCTGAGATTATAACCAGCAATATAGTGAAAGTTTTTGAAAATAAGAATGTGTGTTGGATCGTTCTAGAAATACCTAATAAGGTTTCTGGAAGAGAATATAAGATAGTTCTCGATAATAAGAATTATGCAACAGCTTATCTTGTAATTTCAGACTATGAAAATCCAAAAATTCGAGTAGAAAAAGAACTTTTTAATATAAGTAATAATAATATTGATTATAGCGAAGTGCTAAGCACCGCACGATATATAAATATCAGCAGAGACGTGAATGAAAAAATTTCAATAAGTAGATGTGAATTTTATGAGTAGCGAAGAAAGCAAATATGTGGATTTGGATGAGCATTTAATTGAGCCGTTTGGTTCATCGCTTGATAACTATAAAATCGAAATGAGGTTTAAAAAAGATAGAAAAAAATTAATTGAGCAGGAACCGATTTCTATAGAACTTGGGGATGAAGGAGAAGTAGAAAAGGTTTCTTTTTCCCATAGAATTAAACCGATTAAGAAAAAGATAAAGATAAGGATTAGAAAAAGTACTCCCGAAAAAAAGACGGAAGAGATCTCGTACAGCAAAACCCCAATTCGCACAGTAATTAGACCGATGAAAAATGAAAAAATCGAACAACCAGAGAAGCATATTTCAAAGAAAGAAGCAAAAGATCAGATAAAAAATAAGGAAGAGAGAAAAGAAACTAAACCAGAAAAAAAAGAGCCAGATAAGAGTGAAAGTAAAGAAATGGAAAAGAAATCAGAAAAAAAAGGCGAGGAGGAAAAAATTCCAGAGAAAAGCCAATCACCAGAGTCACAGAATGGCCATCTGTTTGAACATGTTGGGGATGATCATATAGAAGAACTGGCAGAGAAACTGGCACAAAAGTTCCTACTAAAAAAGATGGGAGAAAAAAAAGCAGAGGAACGCAAACAATTTCCGGGAAAAGAACCTTCTGTTAGGCTAAAAGTTGTGGAAGGTATCTCTTTACCAGACATAAAACCTAGTACTAAACTAAAAATAGAAGACTTGGAAAAAAGGGAAATAAAAAACTTTTCGGTAAGATACTCCCTGATACCAAAAAACCCGAAAAAAGGAGAAAGAGTCTTTGCGTACGCAGAAATAAGATGGGATGCCACACAAAATGAGATTGTGTATAATGTAATAGAGCCAGAACTCACAGAAAGTGAAAAAGAGTTAGTCAGACAGATTAAACACTTTATAGAAGAGAAAGTTGACATCTCTTTTGGTGAGTTGAAAAAAAAGGAGGCATTATCTTATATCAGCAAAATATTTGATGACGCACTAGATTATTTTAAAACAGAATTCCCAGAGGATAAGAAACAAACACTGAAATACTATATATTTAGAGACTTCATAGGGTTGGGTCCAATAGAACCACTTATGAATGACCCAAGAATAGAAGATATTTCATGTGATGGTACAAACATACCTCTATACGTCTATCATCGGGATCCGAGACTTGGTGCAATTAGAACAAATATAATATTTAAAAACAAAGAAGAGTTAGACTCGTTTGTGATGAAGCTCTCTGAACGTTGTGGAAAAACAATTTCTATTGCCAAGCCCCTTCTGGATGGTGCACTGCCAGATGGTAGTAGAATACAAGCAACACTCAGTAGCGATGTTGCAACCCGGGGAAGCAATTTCACGATAAGAAAGTTCACAGAGAGTCCGTTGACCCCAACACATATGATTGAGTTTGGAACATTAGACCTATTATCGGCAGCTTATCTCTGGTTTTGTATAGAACACGAATCTTCTATCCTAGTAAGTGGAACAACCGCGACGGGAAAGACAACCATGTTGAATGTCCTTTCGTTTTTCATTAAACCCCAAGCAAAAATTGTCAGTATAGAAGACACGCCAGAACTTAGACTCGCCCACGCGCACTGGATTCCAGAAGTTGCCAGATCCCCAATATCAACAAAAAAAACAGATGTTGACATGTTCTACCTGTTAAAGGAAAGTCTCAGACAAAGACCTGATTATATAATTGTCGGTGAAGTTCGGGGGAAAGAAGCTTATGTGCTTTTCCAGCAGATATCAACAGGTCATCCGGGGTTATCAACAATACATGCAGAATCTTTTGTCAAGCTATTGGACCGATTGACAACAAAACCGATAGAACTTCCGATGTCATCTATAGAAAACATAGACACAATAATATTCTTACAGAGAATCAAAAAAGGAAAAAAATATATAAGAAGAGTAAGTGAGGTCGTCGAAGTTGTAGGATATGACCGAGACAGAAAAGAGCCTGTCGTTAACAGAGTTTTTATGTGGGACCCAAAAACAGATAGTATTAAAACTGTGGGTAAAAGTTTTGTTCTCAAAAAAATAGCAGAAAAAACAAATATGTCAGAACATGAGATTCAGGAAGAACTTAGAAGACGAGCTGAGGTCCTCGAGTGGGCAGTTAAGCACGGTATAAGCAATTACAAAGAATTCACCGAATTAATCAATCTATATCAAACCTATCCAGATAAATTGCTTGAAAAAATCAGGGAATAAAGATGACAACATATGCAAAGATGTGTTATAATCTATTCGGAAATTTCTCAAGGAAGATTGAAAAACATTTTCTAGATATAGAAACAGACCTTAGAAGAGCTAAGATAAACTATACCTTAGCAGAGTACATCTCTATAGCCATTTTTACTGTTGGTATAACCTTTTTTATAGAAACCGTTGGTCTGGCATTTATTTTTACCCTAATCTTCAGAAACATAGTTGCGGCTCTCATCCTATCCTTCACCATATCGTCGGTTTTCAGCATTATCTTGCTTTTTCTCTTTTACGGATATCCAGCAACCAGAGCAAAAAGCATAGAAAAGGATGTGAACAAAAATCTTCCATTTTCTATATCGTATCTGTCCTCGATAGCAAGTGGAGATGTTGAACCAATATTTTTATTTAAAACATTATCCAAGTTCAAAGGATACGGAAAAATTTCAGATGAAGCAAAAGAAATCGTGAAGAATGTAGAGATGTTTGGCATGAACTTTACAACTGCCCTCAAAAAAGAGGCGAACAAAACACCGTCAAAAAAATTCAAGGAAATACTTTGGGGTATTAATACCATTGTTTCATCTGGTGGAGACTTATTCACTTTTTTGAAGGAAAAAAGTAACTTGTTGATGAATGAGTATAGAAGAAATATAAAAAAGTATTCTGATCAACTATCTTTATTTGTTGAGATATATCTTATATTGATAATTGTCGGGTCCATATTTTTTATCATACTCACGTCTGTTATGGCTACTTTGAGCTCTGGTATGGAAATTGTGGCTTTACAAAGTTTTGTCGTTTTCATTTTTTTGCCTATGATATCGATCGCATTTATAGTACTGGTTAAAGGAATCTCTCCAGACTAGAGTGAACGAAAATGAAAAAAAAGACATTTATAATTTCGATTGCTGTTGGTATTTTTATAATAGCACTGCTTCTCTCTTTTCTTCTGTTCGAAGACAAAATAATTTTTATTAATGTTCTGTTGCTCGGTTCCTTTGTCTTGATAGTTCCTTATTCTTTGTACAGCTATTTTGAGTTTAGAAGAATAGAAGCCATGGAAAAGGAATTTCCAAATTTTTTAAGAGACCTGGCAGAAGCTAAGCGCTCTGGATTATCTTTGCTTCAAGCCATTAGTGCAACATCTAAAAATACATATGGGTTACTAACAGATGAAATTAAAAAAATGAACACACAACTCAGCTGGAACATACCGCTTGAGAAAATCCTAGAGATGTTCAGAAAAAGGCTTGAGAAAAGCGACATAATAAATAGATCAGTTGCTGTTTTGATTCAGACCCAAAAGTCTGGTGGAAAAATCGATGAAATATTGGAAACTCTGGCAGACAACATTGAGAAATTGAAAGAAGTAAAAGAAGAAAAAGCAACACTAATGAACCAACAAACCATGATGATGTATGCGATATTTTTCATATTTTTGGGTATATGTATTGCACTAATGAAGTTTCTTCTTCCCCTCATGAACATGCAGGAAACTGGCTTTGCTATATCGGGACTACAAATAGGTATAAATCCTTGCAGTATGTGTGTAAATAACAAAATGCCTTCATGTTTTAATTGTGATATTTTTTTCACAATAAGCCGAGTATTCGGATTTGGGGAGGTGGGAACTCCTGAATCTTATTTTAGATCGCTTTTCTTTTCAATGGTGATGATACAGGCAATTTTTACTGGTCTTATAGCTGGAGAAATAAAATCTGGGTCTGCTGTAGCTGGCGTTAAACATATTCTCATTATGTCTGTATCAGGATTTGTAATATTTCTCTTGGCTGTACGGGTTGGTTTAATTTGAGGCGCGCACAAGTAAATATAGAATTTATATTAAGTGTGTCCATTTTTTTACTTATAGTGTCTGTTCTCTCTTATGATATATTAGGCAGCCTGCCGGAATTTCATAGAGAAGCTGTCAAGGATATGTCGATATCAAGAGCTTATCAAATATCTGAGATACTCCTCAGAGACGAGGGTGACCCAAAAAATTGGGATGATTTAGAAGAGGAAATAAAAAGAATTGGGCTATCTGATGGACGAGATTTCTTTTTATCAGACTCAAAAATAACAGAACTCAATAATTTGTGCAATACAGACTACCAAAATATCCTCAAACTTTTCGGAATAGAAAAAAACATAATGGTCGTGAACATAACAAACCTCGATGGGGAATCTGTTGTCGGCGGAACCGTTTGTAGCCCGCCTATAATATCAGAGACTGCTCCGAAACTCTGGATACGAAGATTTGGTATATTGAATGATAAAATAGTTAAGGTAGACGTGTTGGTGTATTAGATGAAGGGATTTGTAAAAATGCTTGAGGCAATAATCGCGTGTATCATACTTCTTGCTTCACTCTCATACTTTTTTACGTCTTATCTCCGACCTTCAGGGTGGTCTGATTCTGTGCTTAAGCTTGAAGCTCAAGATGCTCTGCTTGTTCTGGACAAAACAGGAGAAATTCAAAATTTTATTAAAAATAACGAGAGTGGTCTGGAAGAAAGACTTACAAAGATGTTTCCAGAGACAACGGGCTTTTCTATAACTATTTCTGGCATACCAAAATCAAAAATTTTAATTGCTTGCGTCTGCAGTGATGAAGAATATCTAGAACTTAAAAAAATGTTAATGCCTGGAACACGACAGCCAGAAGCAGACCTAGAAAGCGGAGGGGCATTTCTGTTAAACGGAAGAAAAATAGAGCTTAACATAGATAAAAAAGATGCGAATAACTTTGACCTTAATAGGGCTGATGTGTTGGTGTTTTTTGATTATAATAAGTTATCTGGAGAAATAAGTGAAATAAATAAATTTATTGAGCGCGGTGGGGGTATTGTTGCCATAACAAACCTAACAGAATCAGATATTGCTGGTATTTTTAACACAATTTTCAACCTTTCTTGGTCATCTTCTGACGGGGGAGTCAAAAGCGTCTTTAACGACCTAGAAAATCCTGAGAACGTTTCATATAAAATATCGGACTACTTCGTTTCTGTGCCGTTCAGAGTCGATACGTCTGAGGATCATGAAGGTGAATTTTATATTCATGGAAATTCTTACACCATAGGTACATATTACAACGAAACTGGTGAGTATGCGATATTTGATGGTAAGTTTTATCGAGAGAATGATGTCATATATCCAGAAGTTGGGGTACCTGTAAAAATTGTTAGGATAAACGCCAACGTGACACTACCAGAATATGAATCTGTTGACTTGTCCATAATAAATTCAAGCTATTGGTTTAATACATTGGGTTGGGACAGCACCACGAACAAAATAGCGAAAGATGAAAAAACAATTTTAGCCAGCGGAGATTTGTCGTCCGTAAAGGCAAATTACTACATAAGTAGATATGGAAAGGGCCGGGCTGTTTGGATAGCAGATTATAACAAAAATCAGACAGACACGAATCAGCTCCTGAAAGCAATTATGCTGTGGGTGTCTGGAGAAGAGTTCGTAATTGGAGATAAAAACCTACCAAAACGATATATTAGCGTGAGTAGAATTATAACCGATGGTTCGAATTTATATACGGTAAGTCTGCTTATGTGGTACATGTTCTACTAATGTGTTGCACCTCAAATTTTAACGCTATTTAAAGATGATGCCTTCTCAGTTAGCTCTGGTTTTTCATCTCATGTTTGTTGAAGGTAATTAGAGAGACCAATTAATAAACATCTTTATTAGTTTTCTCACAGAAGTATAATCATGTTTTGTATAAAATGTGGAAAACCGGCATGGAAAGACAATCTATGTAAAGAGTGTTTTCTCGAGAAAAACGAGCTTTTTAGCATCAAGAACAGTGTTGTTAGAATAAAAGAGTGCAGCTGCGGAAGATATTTCATAAAGAAGTGGGTTAAACCAAAAAAGAGTATAATCGAAGACATAACAAATGATAATATAAAATTATTGGGTGATATCAGCGAAAAGAGTGTATCTTGGAAAAGAAAAGGAAACAAGTATATTGTAAGGGTTAGAGCTGTCGGGACTATTGGAGGGCTACAAAAAGAAGAGGAAAAAGAATATATTATAATTACAAGAAAGAATATGTGTGATGTGTGTACAAAAAGGGAGGGAAATTACTATGAAGCTCAGATTCAGCTTCGGGGGGTCTCACTTAAAAAATTTTTTTCCATTCTGCCAAAAAAAGATAGAGACAAAATAACAAAATTAGAAAAAGTGAGGAATGGGTTTAACATATATTTATCAGACAAGAAGATGGCAAAAAAAATAATAGTGGGGATGAAACGATTGAACTTAAATATAAAACCATCTTATAAACTTGTAGGAATGAAAAAAGGTAGGAAAATATATAGAGATTACTATTCGGTTAAGCCGTTGGGCTAATCTTTTTTTTCGTAAATCTGGAGTTAGTTGGTGAAAATATGGAAAATGAATATGTAAGAGTTAGGATGCCAAAAGGAAAGCAGGTAATTGGTATAGTCGAGACTATGCTTGGAGCGGGAAAGTTCAGAGTAAAATGCACAGACCTAAAAATTCGTATATGTAGAATACCCGGGAAGTTCAGAAGAAGAATGTGGGTCAGACAATCAGATGTTGTTCTTGTTGAACCTTGGGAAATACAAGGAGATGAGAGAGGGGACATCGTCTGGAAATACACAAAAACTCAAGCAGAATGGCTCAGAAAGAGGGGAATGATTGAGATATAGCTTTCATTTATTCTCTGCGATGTGGTGATTAAAATCATAAAATATGTGCTAATTCCTGCAAAAAGGGTTGCCGTTTTGATCGGTCATGACGGGTGTGTAAAAAAAGAATTAGAAAAACGGGGCGTCAATATAAAAATTGAAAAAACGGGTGTCAAAATATCTGGAAACGCCATCAATGTGATGGTGGCTGAAAATGTTGTCAAAGCAATTGGACGAGGATTTTCTCCAGAGAATGCCTTTCTTTTGTTTGATGAGAAAAACCTTTTATACATAAGGCCCATTGAACTAGAAAAGAATCAGCTGAAAAGAATAAAAGCCAGACTTATAGGAACCCACGGAAAGACAAGAAAAAGAATTGAACTCATGACAAATACTAAGATATCTATATATGGAAAGACCGTATCTATAATAGGAAAACCTGAAGACATAAAAATCTGCGCAGAAGCTGTAGAAAAATTAATTAATGGGTCTCCCCATAGATTTGTATATCAATATTTGGAAAAAAGGTGTCGTAGATGACTGAAGAAAAAACAGCAGAATATTTTGCCAGTCAACAGAAAGAAATATCTGTATCTCAATTCTTTGAAAAAAACAAACACCTTCTCGGTTTTGATAATCCAACTAAGGCTTTATTAATGGTGGTAAAAGAAGCCGTGGATAATAGTCTGGACGCTTGTGAAGAAGCTGGAATAATTCCAGACATAGAAGTGGTTGTAAAGAATGTTGGCGATGATAATTATAAAGTTTCTGTGAAAGATAATGGTCCGGGCATTGTAAAGACTCAAATACCTAAGATTTTCGGAAAGCTTCTATACGGATCTAAATTCCACAGACTTAAACAAAGCAGAGGGCAGCAGGGAATTGGTATAAGTGCCGCGGTCCTTTTTTGTCAGCTTATGACAGGAAAACCTACAAAGATATGGTCAAAAACAGGCAAAAATAAGAAGACGCACTATTTTGAACTTTTGATAAACTCGAGAGATAATGAACCAGAAATAATAAAACAGGAAGATCTAGACTCGCCCTTAATAAAAGAGCATGGAACAAAAATCGAAATGTTAATCATAGGTCGTTATAGAAGAAAACGGGGAATAGACGACTATTTGAAACAAACCTCAATATCTAATCCATTTGCAAAAATAAAATATCGTGGGCCAGATGGGAAAACAATCATCTTTCCACGAACCGTAAATAAACTTCCAAAGGCTGCAAAAGAAATAAAACCACACCCATATGGTGTTGAGTTTGGTGTGCTGGATCGTATGCTTAAAGAAACAAAAGCGAAAAGTCTTGTGTCGTTTCTTACCCGAGAATTCTCTAGTATTGGAACTAAAAGCGCGGGAGATATATGTAAGATAGCTGGGATTAAAAGATCCGTTCTTCCAAACTCGCTGAAAAGAAATGAAATTAAGAAACTTCTCGCAGCGATGCAAAAGGTTAAAGTACAAAGACCACCAATAGATTGCATATCTCCAATAGGTGAATCTGAATTCAAAAAAAGTCTTGAAAAAGAATATCCTGAGGCAGAGTTTGTGACCACGGTAACAAGAGAACCTGCTGTCTACAGGGGAACTCCTTTCCAAATCGAGGTCGGGATAGTTTACGGCGTTGGAGAAGATAAACCAGTAGATGTCTTGAGATTCGCCAACCGCGTACCTTTGCTCTATCAAGCAGGTGCGGGTGCCATAGTAGAAGCCATAAAGGAAACTGATTGGAAAAGATACGGTTTGAAACAATCTTTGGGCAATCTCCCGTCCGGGCCGGTAATAATTGCTGTTCATATGGCGTCTTCGTGGGTCCCGTTCATATCAGAAAGTAAAGAAGCTATAGCACCATATCCCAACATTGTTAAAGAGATTAAGCTCGCTCTTCAAGACGCCGGAAGAAAACTATCTTCATTCTTATCCGGAAAACGACGTGCTGGGCAACAAAAGAGAAGACTCCAAATATTTGAAAGATATGCACCAGAAGTTGCCCGGGCTTTGTCTGAGCTCACCGGAAAAAAACAAAAAGAAATAGAAAAGAAGATACTTTCTTTGACGAGAAAGAATATTAAAATAGAAGATAGTGGTGATGGTAATGGATGATGTTATTAAAAAGCTGAATAAACTTGGGTTATCCATATTGAATGATATTGAAAACGGAAAAAATCCCAGTATGGAAATTCCGATAAGAAGTTTATCCAATGTGATATATGATAAAAAAACAAAACAGCTCACGCTCGGTGAGAAAAAACTCAAGAGACATTTCTTTAATGTGGCTCACTCAAAGAAATTTATGCAAACGCTGTTGGTTGCTGCATTCTGCAAGTCCCTCGCAGAAGAAGGAATACACACAAGTATAAGAGATATGTACTACAATCTAAAAAGATCTTTCCCAGGAACAAAAGAAAACACCTTTGATGAACAATCTGAGTCTGACCCAATAATAGTTGATCTAGAAGTTATGTTGGACGTCTTGCGTGAACAGTTGAGGTTGACAACAGATAGAAAGGGCATCGTCGCTGGAAATGTCATAATAAAAGATAGGGGAGATACGATAAACTGGGCCAAGCTTGGTTCTGGTGGATGGTCTATTCCTTCTACTGTTGAGGAAATAGAATTCAAAAAAGTTGACGCTGATTTTGTTCTCGTGATAGAAAAAAATGCCGGATTTGAGAGGCTTCACGAAGACAAATTTTGGAAAAAAGAAAACTGTATTCTAATTGGTACCGGGGGTCAAGCAGCGCGTGGGGCTCGACTACTTATACAACGTCTATCACGTGAATTTGGTCTACCTGTATATGTTTTCACAGATAGCGACCCATATGGGTGGTACATATACTCTGTCATAAAATCTGGCTCCATGAGTCTTGCACATGTTTCTGATAGGATAAGTACACCTAGCGCGAAGTTCATTGGTCTCACAATATCTGATATATACAAGTTTGACCTAAAGAGATGCATCATTAAAGCAAGAGAGGTGGATATAAAAAGAGCGAAGGAGCTTCTGAACTATGAGTGGTTCCAAAAACCCGAGTGGCAAAAAGAGATAAACCTCATGATAGAAAAGGGTGTGAAAGCTGAGATAGAAGCGTTGTCAAATCGTGGTCTTAGGTTTATGTCAGAAACATACCTGCCTGAAAAAATCAAAAATGAAGAATTCCTACCATAACCAGGAAAATTAAAGTTTTTAAAATATTATACTTATATACAACAGAATAGAAACGATGCCTTCGTAGCTTAGTGGTACTCGCAAGAGCACCAAAGAGCGTTCGGCTGTTAATTTTTCTGAAAACAGCAACCGAAAGGTCGCAGGTTCAAAAATGGCGCGGGTTATTTCCCGCACATGGACAATCCTGCCGAAGGCGTCGTCGGGACGATAGCTCAGCCTGGAGACGCAGTCGGGCAAGAGAGCGCACGGCTGAAGTTTTCGAATAGATACCGTGTTGTCGTGGGTTCAAATCCCACTCGTCCCATAATCTTATTCTAGAACATTGCAAACCTTTTAATGAAGGTATTTGAGGCACTACGAAAACATTACGGAGAATTTGTCGCAAGTGTGTAGCAAAAAAACCTAATAGATATAAAAAGTTTTCTATTTAATATCTATCCATGAAATATAGATACCAACCAAAAAAGAATAGATTCAAAAAAATAGAAAATATACAAGCATCTGATTCTGGAGAGGATCTTGACCTAATTTTAGAAAAACTGCGAAGAATCGCAAACAGTAGAGCAGCTATAGCTACTGTTTTCATAATTGTTGCAATATTTGCGCTCTATTCTGGGTCAAAGGCGGTGACCGGCTACTTCGCTTATCAGGAAAGCCTTGAACAAGAGCTTAATCAAACCAAACAAAATTTGACAAATTCTGAGGCTTTAAGAGCTCTGTGTAACCAGAACCTAGAAAGCTGTAACAATGCAAAAACGACATGCATGAATGACTTGTCGAAAAATAAAGAGCTTTTGTCAACTTGTGAGGACAAGAGAGACGAATATAAAAGGAAATGGAACGATTGTAAAGATGACCTGGATAATGTAAAAGATGACTTAAATGAATGTGAAGATAAAAGAGACAAATACAAAGAAAACTGGAATTCCTGTGAGTCTGAGAAAGATGATCTTCAGGATAATTATAATTCGCTTAAGAACAATTATATAAGAGATAAGTGTTGTACTGGTTATTCTGGTCAGACGATATACTGGAAACTCGACAACCAAAAGATTTTGTGTGCCACAAACCAGACATCCGGCTACTCATCTTATAATTGCCCATAATCTGATAGCCCTAAGATTTCTTCAAGACATGGAACAAGCGTTGTTGTTTGTTCTCATAGTGTATTCTGCTTTGATGGCAGTCGTAATAAAGTTAAATAAAAATTTAAAAGTAAAGACAATTTAAATAAGTGTACAACTAGTTATGTTTAACTTTTGGTGACGCTTGGTGATATCATGAAACGTAAGAAAACAGAAGAAGTAGATAAAAATGATGAAAAAAAGGCAAAGAAAGGTATAAAGGCATTCTTAGAGGAAAATAGGATAATAGTTTGGGAAGACTATGAAAATGTTTATGAACCAGGCTATTACGGAAAGATATTAAATGATCATCTCGAACTCGCCTTTGTAGAAGCACTGTTACTTCTGAAAAGAGGAAGAATTAAGGTATTCTCGGGGGACAAAGAACTTAGTTTTAGAGAATTGTATGAGAAGGCGTGCGAGCTTGACAAGAGATTTCCCGAGAGATATAGAGTTTATGAAGAACTACGCGAACGCGGTCTTTTGGTAAGAACAGGTTTCAAGTTTGGCTGTGATTTCAGAGTTTATGACCGTGGTGTCCAGCTAAAGAAAGGTCCAAAAAGTCAGAAGGAACATACAAAATGGATTGTATTTGCTGTGCCAGAAGACTACACGTGTTCTTTTCAGGAACTTTCTAGGGCTGTTCGACTCGCGCACAACATAAGAGCAAGGATGCTTTGGGCAATCGTGGATAATGAAAATGATGTCACATATTATCAGGTTACCAGACATAAGCCATAAACAAAGAATTATTAACTAGCCCATTTAGCTTGTCTTAAATTGTGAGGTGGATTCGCATGGACAAAAAAGATATTCTTATTAAAGATGTTCTTGTAAAAAATGTTATTACACTAAATTATGATAGTCCGCTCTCTGAAGCACTAGGAATCATGAAGAAACATAATTTTCATCAAATTCCTATAACGAAAAAAAAGAGATTCATAGGAATGTTGTGTCTTAGAAACATTATAACAAAGAACGTAGACCCAGAACATACGAAATCGGAAAGTCTTATAATAAAAACTCCTGTGCTCAACCCAGAAAATCGGATAGAAGATGCTGTGGAGCTTTTGCTGAATACTGGAATAAAGTGCCTCCCTGTTCTAGACAAGAATGATAGGCTGGAAGGCGTTGTGTCTGAAACAGATCTTATAGATTTTCTCACCAAGAACTACTCGATTAAGGACATCACTTCTGAGTTGTTCACCATATCTGAAGACCAGACCATAGGAAAAGTGAGAAACATGTTTAGAGAGAAAAACATATCAAGGATTCCTGTAGTTGACAAAGAGAATAGACTGGTTGGTATAATTCGGGATGTGGACCTTATAAAAACCATGACACCAGAAAAAGAAAAGTTTTATGATGAAAAAATTCCGGTGGATAAACTTTCTGTGAAAACCATAATGACTAGACCCATTGTTGTGGGAGAAGAAAAGAACATAAGAGATATTATTCCTCTAATAAAAAAACATGGCGAAGTTATAATAATGCAAGAAGATGTTCCTGTCGGAATAATAACAGCTAAAGATATTCTAGAATTGATGCGGTTCAAACCATCAAAAGAAATATATGTTGAGATAACGGGATTGCGTGGTGAAGAAGAGCAAATCAAGCTTGATATAGACAATGAAATAAAGAGGTTTGTCCAGAAATTTAGCAGAATGCTCAAAAATCTCGAATATCTTTTTATTCATGTCGAAAAACTAAGGGAGAGTGGAAAAAGAAAATATTTCGACGTTAGAACAAGATTTAAGACCCCTCTCGGAATGTTTGTATCCAGGGCTGGCTCTTGGGACCTGTTAGAAGCTGTTGGAAAGGCTCTGGATCGACTGGAGAAAGAGGTTAAAAAGAAGTACGATAAAATCGCCGAAAAACATAAAATATAAAGGTTTTTAAGTATTTCTTATTAATTAGTTTTAGTGGTTTGTTACAAAGGAGGTAATTAGATGGCAGACATGTTGGTTGTAAAGAGCAAAGTTAAAGAGCTTGTAAAAAAGAAATATAAAATGGCTTTTGGTGCAGATGCTGCTACTGAATTGTCCAAAGCAGTAGAACAAATAGTAGATAAAGCTGCTAAGAGAGCAAAAGCAAACAAAAGAAACACAATCAAGGGAAGAGATATTTAAGCCTGGTTTAGGGCTCGTATGAGCCTTTTGACTTTTTCTTTTTTCCTGTTTCATGGTTCGTAAACAACTTTTCCTGCTTTTCTGAAATCTATTTCATAGTGCATGAGCTTGTTTATTGTCTTGCTGAGCTCTTTGACCGGAACCCTTATTTGTACTGTTGTGTCCCTGTCTCTGAGCGTAACCGTATCATCTTGCATGGTTTGACTGTCGATCGTAACAGCAAATGCTGTTCCGCGCTCATCCTCTCTCGCGTATCTTCTGCCTATTGAACCAGATTCATCATAGAACACAACAAAATTTTGTTTCAGCATATTCTGTACTTCTCTCGCTTTTTCAGGCATTCCGTCTTTCTTGACCAGTGGAAAAATAGCAACGTCCACCGGTGAAAGGTTTCTTGGAAATTTTAGTATAATCTGGTCGCGCTCTTCCGAATAAGCCAATTCAAGTAGGGCATAGATATTGCGATCAACTCCAAAACTCAGCTCGATGACGTGTGGAATTATTTTTTTTCCATCTATGCTGACACTCATTTTTTCTTTAGAAAGATTTTGGTGCCCGGAAAGATCATGGTCCGTGCGATAATGAATGCCAGCAATTTCCTTAAATCCACCCAAAGAAGCAAGATTTAATTCAATATCCCAGTGATATTTGTTGTAGAATGCTTTCTCCTCTTCAGAAAGTTCTTTGAACCGAAATAACTCCTTCGGTATTTTCATTACATTAAAATAAAACTGTTGTATCTTTGCCATATAATAAACATAAAACTTAGGTAGTCCTATTTTTTTATTCACATCCTCACACGTCATCTCGATAATTTTTTTTCTGTCTTTTGCTGTTGTCAATCTTAGTTGATAGTCCGCAACATCTTCCCACCGTGGATGTTCATTTATTTTTTCAGGGTCAAAAAAAATCTGCAATTCTGCTTGTGAAAATTCTCTTGTTCTTATTAAAAGTTGTCTCGGACTTATTTCGTTTCTGTATGCCTTACCTATTATCGCCAGACCAAGAGGAAGCTTTTTTCTTAATATCTCAAACATCCGCTTGAAGTTGACATACGCACCCTGAGCTGTTTCTGGCCTAAGATACGCTTTGGTCTCAGAATCAGCACCGATATTAAGTGGGAACATCATATTCAATTCTCCAACCTCCCCAAACTCTCCGCCACATTTGGGGCATCTTATGTTGTGCTTTCGTATCAGCTCTGTTAACTCCTTCGGAGTTTTTCCCTCAAAGCTTTCCTTGAGAGCATTCTCTATTATGTGGTCGGCTCGTTCGATGTTGCCGCATTTTTTACATTTACATAAAGGGTCCTGGAATGATTTGAGATGACCCGATGCCTGAAAAACCTGTTCTGGCATAATAACTGCTGGCGATATCTCGTAGAACATGTCATCAAGGGATAGAAAAAATTTGCGCCAGGCATTTTCGAATTTACTTTTAAGCAGAAAACCCAAGTGCCCATAATCATAGAAGCCACCAAAACCTCCGTAAATCTCAGAAGATTGCCAGAAAAATCCTCTTCGTTTTGCAAGTTCTTCTATCTTTTCTATCGTTATTCTACTGGACATACAAGATTCACCCGAAACTCGTCTGTTCTAATCTTGAAGGGAAAAGATAAAAAGATTCATAATAATAGTTGTTTGTCATATTTTTATTTAATTAAGAGGGGATAAAAATGAAAAAAATGTATTTTTTTATATTGCTTCTTATTCTTTCTAGCGTTGTTTGTGCTGGGTCTGTTGAGATATACATACCGGCTGTCAAGGAAACAGAACAGGGCTATGTTGGTGTGTTGGCAACGTTAAATGTCACCGTCAAACCCGGTACAGGACATGTGTATGTTGATACGCTTCCGCTCACGAAGATAGATACACAGGCTTCTGCTAGACTAGCAAAAGAGGTTACAGAAGAAACCATAGGAAAGAATTTGGACAACTATGACTTTTTTTATATCATAAGAAGCGATGCCCCCATAATAGGAGGCCCTTCTGCAGGCGGGGCAATGGCCATGGCAACGCTTGCTGCCGTGTTGGACCTCAAAGCAGATAAAAAGGTAATAATGACTGGTACCATAAACCCTGATGGTTCGATAGGTCCTGTCGGAGGCATTCTAGAAAAAGTCCATGCAGCTGCTCAAAATAACATGTCCTTGTTTTTGATACCATCTGGGCAGAGGATAATCAGTATCCAGAGAACAGAAAAGGAAGAATTGCCATTCGGTATAAAAATTGTTAGCAAAACCGAAAGGGTAGACATAGTAGATTATGCAAAAAAGAAGTGGGGGTTGACTGTAAAAGAAGTGAAAAACGTTGATGAGGCGCTCGAATATTTCACAAGTTACAGAATAAAAAAGGAAACAATAAAAATAAAGCCAAATCCTGTTTTACAACGCGCTATGAAAAACATGTCTTCTAACTTGTTGAGTTATGCTCAAGACAAACTGGCTGTTGCAAAAGATAAGAAGAAGTATGTACCTTATGAGTATGAAGATAACATAAACTCTTTGTTACAAACAGCTGAAAAAAGACTAAAAGATGCTGAAGACCTTTATAAGAAGGGTAACTATTACTCTACATCCAGTTATGCATTTATTGCATCCATACAATCTGAATATATAAAAAACCTTGCAGACCTGCTCAACGCAGAATCCAAGGAAGACTTTCTTGATAATCTAATATCCAAAGAAGAAGACCGTATAGATAAAATGAAAACAGAAATCCAATCGCGTAAACCAGACAGCATGACAGACATAGAAATTCTTGCAACAGCAGCAGAAAGAATAACAGATGCCAAGTCAAATATAAAAGACGCTTGGAAAAACTTTTACAACAAGAACTACTTTGATTCTGTTTATTTTCTGAGCTATGCAACAGAAAGAGCAAAAACAGCAGAGGCATGGTTAGAGATAGAAAGTGCCTTCGCTGATAATAAAACAAAGGAAATAGATATTGAGCGAATAAAGCCGCTTGTTGAGAGAAGGATAGAAGATGCCTTGTCTGCCATAACTTACGCCCAAACCATAGGAATAGATGCTGACACCAAAAAACTGGAAAAGGCACAGAAGGAATATGAAAATCAGGAATACCAGTCTGCCTTAATAGACGCAGTCTCAGCAAGGGCAGAAGCAAACCTATTGATGGAAACACGGGGATTGGATGAAAAAGAGATAAGAGACAGAACAATTTCTGCTGAGCAGGAAGCCATCAAAGCCATATACAACTCAGAAGGTCATGGTGCTGTGCCTGTGCTGGCAATAAGTTATCTTGAGTATGCAAAAACATTCCTTGACTCAGAACCTGCAACAGCTCTCAAATATTTTAAGTACTCAAAAGACTTTGCGAAGACCTCAGAAGATATTCTGGAAATCTTCAACAAAAAGACGACAGAAAATGAAAAGGAAAACATCATTGAACCAGTTGAAAAAAGTGAGGAGGCAAACACTACCTATATTGTCCTGGCTTTTATTGCTGGTATTTTCTTGGGGTTTTTATTTGGTAAGAGTAATCGGAAGAGACATAAGTTCTTTCTATTTATTTTTTAAACAATTAAAACTAGTTAATCATTAAGTGATATTTATGTATCAGCTAACAAAAGAGGGGGAAAAATACCTTAAAGAAGGATTACCAGAAGAGAGACTAGCCAAGCTTGTAGAAAAAAGTCCTCTTTCTCTTGAAGAATGTTCGAAACGTGTTGACAATCTTTCGATTGCTCTTGCGTGGGGCAAAAAGAAAGGTCTTATTAAATTAGATGGCAGTAATGTAGTGTTTATTAAACACGATGGCGGCGAAGAATTAAGAAAACTAAGAAAAATAAAAGACGGGAAAGAAATTGACAAGAATTCTGCTAACAGACTACTTAGAAGGAGACTCATAGCAGAGATTAAGGAAGATATAGATAAGCAGGCAGAAAGGCAACTAATATATATCACACAAAAACGTACCGAAGGTGTGGAAATTAAATCTAAGAGCAGAATAGATGAGTCGGACACACCGATAACGCCACAATTAATAAAAACTGGTTTGTGGAAAGAGATTGATTTGAAATCAAGAGAAATAAAAAAACCGAGAAAAATAAACTTTGTTCCGGGAAGGAAGCATATAATAACTGAGTATATAGAACTATTTAGAAAAATCTTTCTCAGCCTTGGCTTTACAGAAATTACTGGGCCGCTTGTTGAATCCAGCTTCTGGAATTTCGATGCGTTGTATCAACCACAAGACCACCCTGCAAGGGAAATGGCTGATACTTTCTTTCTTGAAAATCCATCTAAAGCAAAATTACCTGATAAAAAAATAGTTGAACGTGTCAAAGCTATGCACGAGCACGGTAATGGAGAATCAACTGGCTGGGGCTATAAGTGGTCGAGCGAAATTGCAAGACAACTGGTTCTGCGCACGCACACAACAGCGGTCTCAGCCAGGCAACTGGCAAAGACCCGGGAGGCCGGGAAATTCTTTTGTATAGGTCGCGTATTTAGAAACGAAACGATTGATTTTAAGCACCTCCCAGAATTCACTCAGATAGACGGAATAGTCATTGAAAAAGATGTTGGTTTTAAAGACCTGCTTGGATATCTTAAAGAATTCTATAGACGGTTGGGGTTTGAGAAGGTTAGATTCAGGCCCGCCTACTTTCCTTATACTGAAATGTCTGTTGAGCCGGAAGTTTATTTGAAAGAGAGAAAGGAGTGGGTAGAGCTGGGGGGAGCAGGTATATTCAGACCCGAGGTAACAATTCCTCTTGGAGTGAAATATCCTGTTCTTGCGTGGGGGCTTGGTCTTGAGAGGCCAATAATGCTCAAATTTGGTATAAAGGACATTAAAAGATTTTACTATACAAACGATTTGAAATTCCTGAAAGAAGTGGAGATAGATTAAAATGGCAGTAATAGAAATGGCTAAGAACGACTTGGAAACGCTTGTTGGAAAAAAATTGAGCGATGTGGACATAAAGGAAAGGATACCGATGATAGGTGCTCCACTAGAAGGAATAACAAACAATACATTACAATACGAAGTTTTTCCGAACAGGCCTGACATGCTTAGTGTTGAAGGCTTTGCTCGGGCTATTAAAGATTTTCTTGACCTGGAAAAAAAATCACACATCTACAAAACTTCAGATAGCGGAGTAACACTTTTTATTGACAACTCCGTGAAAAAAGTGAGGCCTTATATAGCGTGTGCTGTTATAAAAAACATAACATTTACGGGAGATGCTATAAAATCACTTATGCAAACACAGGAAAAGATTCACCAGACCCTTGGAAGAAAAAGAAAGAAGGTTGCTATAGGTATACACAACATTGAAGCTGTTGAGCAACCTTTTTATTACAAAGCTGTCGAGCCAGAGAAAATAAGATTCATCCCTCTTGATATGAAAAGAAAACTAAATCTCAAGGAAATCTTGAGAGAACATCCAAAAGGAATAAAATATGCAAATACATTGGAAGGCAAGACGACATATCCCATAATTATCGATAAGAATGAAAATGTCTTGAGTTTTCCTCCGATAATAAACGGAGAACTTACGCGCGTCAGAAATGACACTCATAACCTGTTCATAGATGTTACTGGAACAGATGAGAAAGCAGTTAACACCGCATTAAACATCATTGTAACAAGTCTGGCAGACCGTGAAGGAAAGATAGAAACCGTAACGCTTGTTGACAATGAAAAAAAGAAAAAAACTCCTGTTCTAGAATACAAAAAAATAAAGTTAGATATTTCCTATGCTAAAAAACTCTTAGGAATACCCATAGACGAAAAAAGAATAAAGACGCTTCTTCAGAGAATGGGGTATCTATATGAAAATGGCCAGGTAAAAATACCGCCTTACCGGGCAGACATAATGCATCAGATGGATATTGTCGAAGATATAGCAATAGCATATGGTTACGAAAATTTCAAACCTAAAAAACCAGTAAACGAGAGAGGAAAAGAACTGAAAGAGCAACAAAGAAAAGAAAAAATAAGAAATTCTATGATAGAACTTGGTTTTCAGGAAGTTGTTAACCTTGTGCTAACAAACGAGGATAATGAGTTTAAGAAAATGGGATTAAAACCAAAAGACTACGTGAAAACAAAAAACCCTCTCACGACTGAGTGTACTATATGTAGAAAGAAGCTGATTCCTTCTCTGCTCAATGTTTTCAGTCAAAACAAGCATAGGAGATATCCACAAAAAATATTCGAACTTGGTTATGGGGTTTATCTTGACAAAAATAGTGAAACCGGGACAAGAGATAAATTAGTGCTGGCAGCAGCTATATCTGATGATGTAATTAATTATGGTGACTTGCTACTAGTTCTTGAGAATCTTATGAAAAAACTTGATATAGATTACAAGCTTGAGAAAACTGACCATCCTTCTTTTCTGAAAGAGAGGTGTAATAAAATTATTTTCCAGGGAAAAGAAAAAGGTATAATTGCTGTTATAAACCCAGATGTACTAAAAAAATTCTCAATAGAAAAGCCTGTGGTTGCTTTTGAAATTTTGTGGTCATGATGACAGAATTAATATACATGAAAGACTGTTATGTGAAGGAGTGGGACGCTTCTGTTGAGAGTGTCGGAAAGGACGGACAAGGAACTTTCATTGTTCTTGACCGCAGCGCATTTTATCCAGAGTCAGGAGGACAATTAACAGACAAAGGGTTTGTTGAGTGGAATGGGCAGAAAACAAGCGTTGTTAAAGTCACGAAAGGTAACATTATAAAACATTATATAGTCGGACCAGAACCTCGGGTTGGAGAAAAGGTTCATTGTGTTCTTGACTGGGCTCGTCGATATGCACTAATGAGGATGCACACCGCGCAGCACATCATATCTGCGGTAGCGCTCAAAAACTTCGGTTCTAGTACAGTTGGTAATCAAATACACACAGATCACTCACGTTTAGATTTGAAGCCCTCGAAGCTTTCGCAGGAAGATTTGACTTTTCTCGAACAGAAGTCAAACGAAATTGTAGACTCTGCTATACCGATAGAAATATATGAGATTGATAGAGAAGAAGCAGAGAGCAAGCCAGATGAGTATAGATGTAATTTTTCGCTGTTGCCAAAGTTCATCAAGAGAATACGAATCGTCGATATAAAAGGATTTGATAAGGCAGTATGCGCAGGTACACATGTTGCAAATACAAAAGAGGTTGGCCACTTCAAGATTTTGAAAAAAGAAAATAAAGGCAAGGAAACTGAAAGAATTATTTACGAACTTGTTTAATTTTTTATTGTCTTTGATGCGTTGACTAGCTGGGATTGTAGAGATAATTTTAAATTTTCTTGTTATCTTTTGGTAGGGTTGTCAAGAATTTCTGATATTAGAGATATGTCACCAGAACATCACCTAAGATCGTCTGCGCACCACCGAATTTATTTAAGTCTTCCGGGCTTCCACTTTCTGGGCATTATATCGCTTATCGCATTGTTACGAAACACGCTTTCCTTTTTTTCCCTTGCGCGCCTTCTTATGAATTCTGGGCAAAGAGCAAATGCCTCTGAACATTTCTTATAGATTTTTTTATAAGAACAGTCAGCCTCAAAAGGGCATTTTTCTAACATAAAATACCTCATTCTTGAATAAAGAAATTAAAGAGTCTCTGATACCAGGGTTTTCTTATCTCAATATCTTCTCCAACAATATTTGCAGCGAGTTTATTAATTTTCTGACTCACGAAAGCATTTGGGCTGTGCTGCACAACAGGCGTTCTTACAGAGATGGCTTGTTGGACAAGCTCATCTTCTGGTATTCTTGCTATTATTGGTACGTTATCAAGCATTGCTGATATGTCTTTATCTTTCATCTCGTGTTTTTTCTTTTTAACCCTGTTCAGAACAACACCAGTAACCTTCACGCCTAGCTCTTCAGCAAGCTTTACTGCTTTCAGAGCATCTGTGACAGAAGGTAAATCAGGGTTGGTGACAACAATAACTTCGTCGCTCGCTTCTATGGCTGCTAAAGCTTCCCTTCCCAAACCAGCAGCCGCATCTATCAGAATTATGTCTGCCTTGCCTATCAAATCGAGAAGAGCAGCTGGTATGTCCCTAGCATCTACGCCTTTCAGGTCATTGATACCAATGCCTGCAGGTATTATTCTAAGACCGCTCTCGTGTTGATACGTTGCATCCTCTATAGTCACTTTACCTTTCAAAACATCATGAAAAGTTGCTGGGGATAAAGGAATACCCAAGTGCATCCCTAGGTTGGGGGTTGTGAGATTTGCATCGATAACAACAACATCGTAACCCATTTTCGCAAGAGAAGCACCAAGATTAGCAGTTAAAGTTGTTTTGCCAGCTCCTCCCTTACCAGAAACTATAGAAATTATTCTAGTCATCCAACCAACACCAACAGCAAACCTGCTTTTAAGATGTCAAAATATAAACTAATTATGCAGGGAAAATGTTTTATATCTTATTTAACCCAAGATATGCATGGTTCTTCGCGTTCAATTGCTGTTGGCATTTCTTTTGGATATCCTAATGATATGGCTATAACTGGTTGATGACCTTTTTTCATACCCAAGTTCTCAAGAAAGCTTTGCTCTACGTATTTTATCCTTCCTATGAAACATGTTCCTAGCTCAAGTTCTGTGGCTGCGAGCACGATGTTTTCCGCGGCCATCGAACAGTCAATCGTGGACCATTTATTACTAGCATCACCACAAATTATAATGACCGCTGGCGCGCTATAAAATATTGGGTCATCCACATCGCGCAGCTTGTAATTCGGATTTTGCTTTCTTATTCTATCTTCTATGTGTCTGGAAAGCTCATTTATTTTTTCTTTGTTTGTCAAAACTATGAATGACCACGGCTGCCTGTTGTGTGCGCTCGGCGCCCACACGCCGGCTTTGATAATCTTACTGATGATATCTTCTGGCACGGGCTTGTCTTTATATTCCCTTACGCTTCTTCTCTTTTTTATGGCTTCTATCACGTTCATGAAAACACCCAACTACCAAAATATTTTCTTATAAATTATAATAAGATTATTTTAACGAGAAGCCAAGACAAAAATGTTAACATTAAAAATAAAATGCTAAACAATGAAATAAACCTTGAAATCCTGCCACGAACAAAGATAAGAAAACTGACTATAAATACTATTGAAATTATAAAAAACCCGTTCATAAGCACTCCTCTGTCTGTAAAATTAAGACCTGAACTGGAAAAAACTATAATTAATAAAATTAAAATGAGGAATAAGGTAATGATAAAAGGTCCAATCAATTTTTTCCATGCTCTTTCTTTTTTACTCTGCCCAGAAATTTCTTTGTTAATTAAAAAATAAGATACTAATGTAAATCCT
>JAGGXF010000017.1 GCA_021163205.1 Candidatus Aenigmatarchaeota archaeon | reverse complement strand
TGTTGTGAAGGACTTCATGAGATAGCATCTGGACGTAGGGACGGTGTCGTTTATTGCACGAGCGAGGTCTGCGGCAATGGTAAATGTACTGCTTTAGAAAATGAGTGGAATTGCCCGCAGGATTGTGGGCATACAAATGTAACAATATCCAGCCCAGATTTAGTAATTGCTGGTATTACATGGGCACCAACAATTCCTACAACAGGAGAAAATATAGTTTTCAAAATTAATATAGAAAACATAGGATATGCTTCTACAAGACGTGGTGTATGGTATAGAGCAAAGATAAACGGAACCACAATTTGTGATAGAAAATATGCTCTTGGTCTTAGTCCAGGAGAACTCCGAACTATGTACTGTTCGCTTGCCGGTAGCAGGCTTTATAAAGGTCTTCCACCCGGTGAATATGAAATAATTGCTGAAGTGGATTATAATAATCAGATTAATGAACGAAACGAAAATAATAATGAAATGCATGAGAAATTTTTTGTTTATGGAGGATTGAACTGTACAGACTCTGACGGCGGAAAGAATTATTATGTCAAAGGTACGGTAAAGGAAATAGGTCAAGGTAGGTTTAGAGTAAAATCTGATACATGTCTTGTGGGTCCATATGGAGGAGAAGTCTATGAAGGAGATTATTTGTCTGAATGTTACTGTGAAAGAAATCATATACTGAGATGCACCTCGTATGAATGTCCAAATGGATGTAGAAACGGGGCATGTCTAAGAGATTATGTAGATATTTTCATAAAACCAGAAATTCAGTATGTTGACTTAGACAAAGGAGCCAAATATGTTATAACGGTCCAAGATAAGCATCCCCGTAGTGCTAAATCAGTTACAGAAAACAAGACACAGACAGTCCCAGAGCGTTTATACACATATTCCCTAGAAGTTAATTCAATTCCCGAACTTAAAATGATATACGATAAAAAAATTATCCTTTCAACAGGAGAAAAAAAGGACATAGAATTATATGTATATGAGCCAGACCCAAAAGGGGGTAGACATAGCATAAAAGCTGATGTTTATTCAAATTCTGAGCCAGATGTTAGAGATCATGCCGAAGCTTCTTTAATTGTCACTCCAGCACCGAGGGTGTGCACAGACTCTGACGGCGGAAAGAATTATTATGTCAAAGGTACGGTAATTGACA
This sequence comes from Candidatus Aenigmatarchaeota archaeon, assembly GCA_021163205.1. Lineage (GTDB taxonomy): Archaea > Aenigmatarchaeota > Aenigmatarchaeia > GW2011-AR5 > JAGGXF01 > JAGGXF01. The sequence continues at coordinate 3,758 of JAGGXF010000017.1, read as the reverse complement.
AATATGGTAATAAATTTACAGACCATTGTAAAAGAGATTTGGCTACCAATACATCCGAAGTTGTTGAATATTATTGCCTGGATAACCAAGAAGTTGGGGCTGTTGTTCGGAATTGTCCAAATGGTTGTAAAGACGGTGCCTGCCTACGTGAAGAGTCAGAAGTTGACCCAACAGAACTCCTTGAAATCACTATAAAGCTGGAGCAGACGATTATCAAGGTTCATAAAGTTAAAGATGCTGTGGAGGCAATAGCAGATTATTATGAATCGATTAGTAGTCCAGAGGCAGAAAAATGGAAGAAAGCTGCAGTAATGCTTGAGGATGTTCTAAAGCGATTGAAAGAAATTAAATATGATATCAAGAATGTGGAAACGCAGGACCAGTTGGAGAGTATAAAAGAGAAAATAGAGGATGTGCACGAGATAATAGAAAAGATAATAAGACTAATAATATATTCATAAATGTATATATTCATAAATGCGCGTGTGATTGAAAGGTTATGAGAAGAGGGTGTGAAAATGGATTCGAGGCTAGACTGGATAATAATATTTTCTATAACTGGTATAGTATTGGTTGGTGCATATTTTCTCATAAATGACGTTCTTCTTTTCTCTGAAAGCGAAGCAGGAGAACAGCACTATTCTGAGAATGGATATGTGGTGCCTAAAGTAAAGACAGAGCATGATGTTGAAAAAGTGAAAGAGAATATAACAGATGATATATCAGACATAAAAGAACTTTTGGACGACATCAATAAGGATTTGAGTTGATTTGCTTTTTCTGTTAACATATTAACTATATCAGGACACGTTTCATATTATTAACATTTTGAATAGATATGTTAATGTATCAACGAGTGATAATTTTTATGTTAATGTGTTAACAAAACCGAAAATTATAAATATTAGGGTTATATATTAACAATTCATAGAATTGGAGGATGAGGTAAGAAAAAGTCTTCGGAGACCACAAAATGAAGCAGAGAAAGGCTGAAATTAATGAGCCACAGAAAAAGTTAAAGGTTATTTCCGATATTCGAAAGAAGATATATAATATCATACGCGGTTCAAAGGACTTTAAAAATAGGCTTATAGACGTGTTTTTGGACAAGAACTTTATTTTTAATGTATCAGCGCAACCGAGATTGATTTTTTTACTGAAGGAAAAAAAAGATTTGGATCATATAATGTCATATTTTTCAGACACAGAAATAGATTTTTTGGACACAGCTGATATTTTGAGCGGCAATGGTAAAGACCTATTTTTCAATGCATACTCACTGATGCATTCAAAGTTTTTGAGTCAGATGATTGGGTTTGAGTCAGTCAGGCTGTTTTTTTATTCCCTCTCTGGAATGAGCCAGTTGAAAAAAACCCAGTTTGTTTATACGCTTTATGGGAGGGAAAAAAAGAAAGGAGTTATTAATGTGGTTAAAGGTAGTAGACTAACCAATGGCGCCATATCTATCCCTGAGTTGGGGGCAGAGCAGATTATTGCGCTCTTTGATAAATTCGGTGTACAATACAAAGAGATGAAGGTGCTTGCCGAAAAAAAGGTGCTCGAATGAGCGAAGAAAAAAATAAGAGAACCGAGAATATATGGGATGCTTTTAATACGCAACCAAAGGAGAATCAACCTGAAAAGAAATCCCAGTCAAAACCAACGGTACATACTAGCATAGAATCAGAAGCAGAATCGAACTCATATGTACAACCAAAGGAAGAAAAGAGTTGGCGTCCAGCGTTTCAAACGTCAAGATTTACGCTCTCACGAGGGAAAAAAATTTTCATAGTGGCAGTTTTGTTTGTCGTGATCATTGGAACATTTGTCTATATTGATGATATTGATCTATTTTCAGTTTCAGGCTTCTTTTATCATGACAAGATTGTTACGCACTCGCCATATTTACAGTCTAGTAAGACTTCATACAGTATTGATGATAATGTAGTTATAAATCTGAGGCCGGACTCCGGGTTTTCAGGTTTATGCAACATCTATATCGCAGGTCCTGATAAAAGTTTCAAGAGCTATAAAACAACAAAATGTGAAGATATTGAGAATTTTACAATATCGCCAAACGAGCTTGGAAGCAAGAAAGGCCAGTATAGCATTTTGATAATTTCTGATAATAGGCGGGATTTTGTTCAATTCGAAAGGATGTGAACTTAGATGACAAGAAGAGACAAATGGAAGATATTTTCTATATTCATAGTCATGCTTCTTATGATTAGCCCTTTTGTCGAGGCTATAAACATATCTCAAAACTTTGGCCAAAAAAAGACCGACGAAGGTTATATGAGCCTAGAGGATTTAGCTGAGGAAATGCTTTCTATGGAAGATGGCAAGATAATGGAGTTTATGAACCAGCCGAAATTAATATGTACTCGATATGGAACAAAGGAAAGCAATAATAGTTATGCTAATCTGTATAGGTTTGTATGCTTGTTGACGTCCAAAAAGCCGGTAAAAATTACATTCTCGCTGGGTAATAAAGACACAGACTTTCTGGGGTTTGTGGCGTCTGATCCCGATTCAATAAAAATGAAAAACAATCTCAACGATAAAGTTGTCTTGTTAGCAAGCCCTAACCAGAACTATACCTACAGGACCGTGTTCTCTCTCATGTTTTCGACTGAAGCGAAAGAGCCAAAGTTGGAGTTTAATGCAAAGAAAGCCAAGAATATATATGTTAAAAATCCGGACGAGTTTGAACAATTTCTCGGGGCTGTGCATTTTTATGAAACCATATTTTTATACAAGAAAAGATACGAAGAGAGAACAGGGCATGAAGCTCATTTCAATTTCGGCTTTGCCAATCTAACCGGTGAAAATGAAATAGTAGACATTCTCAATGCGTTGTCTCAAGAAGAGATTCGCTCCCTTCTGAACAAGCCAGTCTATTTTCAGGTAGATGATGAGAAATATAAAATCTGGTCATTGGGAGATAAAATTAAAGTAGAAAAAAATGGTCGCCCTGTTGGTTCTGCCACATTGGTTATGTATATTTCTCCAGGTGCACCAATTGTTGAAGCGCCTGCTTATTCTGAAATAACACCAAAAACGCCAACAGGAGCTTTCTTATATAATCCCTCAGTCGAAAGCCTGACACAAAGCACGCTTGAAGTAAAGGAGGGCGAAAAGTTAAAAGAAGATATTCAAGAACCCGAAGCAAATAGAGTAACAGGCCTGTTCCTGAAAGAAAAATTGGGCGCGATACTAGAATGGTTTAAAAACATTTTTGCGCCAAAAGAAAAAGAAATAGACCTTCATGAACCTAAACTGGTTAGCCTGAGCATCTATCCGACTTCTGTTGTCCAGTGGCACAAGCTACCGCCTTCTGTACTATACGAATTAGAAAGCAAAATGAAATACTACTCTGAACATCCTAAAGAAATACCGATAAACAAGGAGCTAGACTTGGGCGAGGGCTACTCGATAAAATTCCTGACAGAGTCAGAAATAGAAGAAGTTGGACCGACTGGTTATATCTGGTTCTGGCATCGTAAGAATAAAATTCCAACTTTTGTTCAGATAAATGGACCTATAGATCTAACCTTTTATGAACCTCGTATAGAAATTCAATTGAGCTATCCCGTACTTAAAAATCTTGGCTTAACAGAAAAAGAGGCTTATGAGATAATAGGAACAAAAGATTATGTAAGAATTCCAATACATCCTAATACTGGTAAGATAACAATAGGAAAACATGCATTTTCACTAGATGATCTAATTTTTGATAAAAATAAAATAACAATATC
>JAGGXF010000004.1 GCA_021163205.1 Candidatus Aenigmatarchaeota archaeon | reverse complement strand
TTTCACTCAAAAACCAGCTCAACCGTCTTGCCTGTGAGCTTTTTCATAATCTCTTCGAACTTCTTCGGCTTGATTCTGATGCGCGACGCGTGGTCTTTGGAAACACGCACCTGAAAAACCTGACCAGACTCCGTATAAAGAACATCTATTCCCATAAGAGGAACGTTTCCCAAAAGTTCCTTGATAAGATACTTGTCGCTTCTGGGTCGTGGAACAATGCGAACAAATCGGCCAATCTTGTCGTTCAGAGCCTTCACGTTTCTTCCTCCCGGACCTATGAGTTTTTTTGCATGTTCGGGTGGAGCGAACACAAGAAGCTTTCCAACATCTGCAACATAGTCTATGTCAACATCTTTGAGCTCTGGGTTGGCCTTCGCCAGGCTGTGAATAGCCCTGCTAACATCTACCTCTTCTTGGTTTATTATGCCTTTTCTCAACTTCTCCTTACATTGCTCGCAGAGGGTATTTGACTCTAAACAAATCTGACAAATTTTCAATGTGACCAACCCCGCTAAATATGCCTAATTAAGATAGTGTGTTTAATTTTTTAAATCTACACAAAGAGAGTATTAAACATGAAAATCAAGCTTGTTGGCAAAGAAAAAAAATATTTTCGTGATGTTATAATAAACAAGCACATGACAACTTCTACTAAGCCGGACCTTGTTGTCAGTTGCGGTGGCGACGGTTCGATTCTATATGCCGCAAGAAAATATCCGGATGCTATGATACTTCCGACAAGAAAAAGGGCATTGGGGCGAAAAACCTTTACAAGCTGCTACATGGTTGAAAAAGCGCTGAAAAAAATCCTGGCAGGTGAATACAGAATAAAAGAGGAACTCATGCTTCAAGGTAAATTCAAAGGGAAAAAAATGTTTGCACTAAACGAAATACAAATACATACAAAAAGACCGACAAAGGCTGTTCGCTTCAGGGTTTATGTTGATGGTAAAGATATCTTCGGCGAGGTCGTCGGAGATGGTGTTGTTGTGGCAACACCTTTTGGTTCTTCTGCATATTATATGTCTGTTGGTGGAAGACCATTTAAAAAAGGCATTGGCATAGCTCTGAATAACCCACATAACATGAAAAGAGAACACAAAGTAGTTCCAGAAAATTCGAAGATAAGAATAAAAATATTTAGACAGGAGGCGTGGCTTGCCTCGGATAATAATAAAAAGATGTTTGTTCTGAAAAAAGGTGATGTTGTCACAATAAGAAAATCAAAGAAAAAAATAAGGTTTGTAAAGGTGCTGCCATGATTGAGATTGGTTTGGTTGGGTGTCCCTCTTCAGGCAAATCAACATTTTTCAAGGCAGCCACGCTCAAGGACGTAAAGATTGCTTCTTACCCCTTTACAACACTTGAGCCAAACGAAGGTCTCGGATATGTCAAAGTTAAGTGTCCTTGTCAGGAAATTGGCCTTCAAGAAAAATGTAAAAAATGCCTTAACGGCGTGCGTTTTGTCCCTGTCAAAATTTGGGATGTGGCTGGACTTGTACCTGATGCGCATCTTGGTCGTGGGAGAGGCAACGCATTTCTTGATGACCTTATGCAAGCATCTGTCTTGATACACATACTTGACGTCTCTGGAAAAACAGACTCAGAGGGAAACCCCACAGAGTCTTTTGACCCAAGTAAAAATATAGAAATGCTGGAACGAGAAATAGATTATTGGCTGTTTGGTCTTGTAAAGAAGGACTGGAACGAATTGCGAAAGGGTAAAAAAAATTTTATGGAAACTTTTACAAAGCGTTTCTCTGGACTTTCCATAAGAGCCGAACACATAGAAAACGCGCTCCAGACAACAGACCTTAATCCCGATGAAATAGATAAGTGGTCAGAAGACGAGCTAATGCTTTTTGTAAGTGAAGTGCGAAAACAGGCCAAACCAATACTGGTGTTTGCCAACAAAATAGATATTCCAGAAGCAAAAGAAAATTTTGAACAGCTGAAAAAAAGACACCCAGACATTAAAATTATACCGGGCTCTGCTGAGGCAGAACTGGCGTTGCGCGAAGCTAGTGCCCACGGTATGATTAACTATATACCGGGCTCTTCGGGGTTCGCTGTGGCAGACGAATCAAAATTGACTGACAAACAGAAAAAGGCACTAGAATTCCTGAAAGAGTTTCTGGATGAACATAAAAACACAGGCGTACAAGAATGTCTAAACACCGCGGTCTTTGATATACTTAAGATGATTGTTGTTTATCCTGTCGAGGACGAACATAAATATACAGATAAAAAAGGAAACGTGTTGCCGGATGCTTTGCTATTACCAGCTGGCTCGACACCGAAAGACCTTGCATACAAGATACATGAAGACATAGGAAAGCATTTCATTGCCGCTGTCGATGCCAGAACGCATCAGCAGATTTCATCAGATCACATTTTAAAGAATGGTGATATAATCTCCATCAGGAGCGGTCGATAAAAGTGGATAACGTGTATACCATAGAAAAATTCAAGAAAGAAGTCAAAGAAATCGTGTCAGATATAGACAAAGAAATTGTCAAATATATTCAAAGCCCGAAAAGGTTTGAGGCTGCGATGGCTCTGCCATGTTTTGTCGTGGCCAAAAAACAAGGAAAATCCCCACAGTCCGTGGCTGAGGAACTGGCTAAAAAAATAAGAAAAAAGATAAAAAAATCTTCTCTCGTAGCCGATGTGAAGGCAAGCGGCCCTTATGTTAATTTCTTTATAAACTATAAAACATTTACTGGGTGTGTATTGAACGAAATTATCGAAAGGAACGAGAAATACGGAGAACTGCCGGATAAAAAAGAAAAAATTATGATAGAATTCTCTAACCCAAACCCCTGCAAAGCCATGCATATAGGCCATGCGCGAACAACCTTCCTTGGAGACAGTCTGGCGAGAATCATGTCTTTTGCTGGATATGACGTGATAAGGGCAAACTACTACAATGACATGGGAAAGCAGGTTGCTAAAGAGGTTCTGGCATATTCGATGTGGGGTAAAGGAGGACCGACGAAAAAACCAGACCAGTGGCTTGCTGACCTTTACGTAAAGCTGCACAAAGAAGGCGATGAAGTAATAAAAAAAGCCGATGAAATCTTGTTCGAAATAGAAATGAATAAAAACAAAAAATGGATAGAAATCCAGAAAAAGGTTGTAGGACTTGCACTTAAAGGATTCAACGAAACCTATAAAAGACTTGGGATAAGTTTTGACGTGGAGATAAGAGAAAGCGAACACAGACCGCGCGGAAAGGAACTCGTGCAACAGGCTCTGAAAATGGGCGTCGCCTTTAAAAGCAATGAAGGCACGGTTGTTGCTGACCTTGAAAAATATGGCATGCCCTCCTGCGTAATCTTAAGGTCGGATGGAACAGGTGTTTACTACACAAGCGATTTAGGCACAACAGAGTACAAATTCAAAAAGTTCGGCCTGGATAAATCTATCTGGGTCGTTGGAGAAGACCAGAAACTTTACTTCAAACAGTTGTTCAAGATATTGGAGCTTCTTGGATACAAATGGGCAAAGAATTGCATTCATCTCTCTTATGGTATGGTCACTTTGAAAGGAAAAAAGATGTCGTCCAGGAAGGGAGCATTTATAACTATAGATGAAATTATGGATGAACTCAAGGAACTTGCAAAAAAAGAAATAGAAAAAAAGAATCCCAGCTTAAAGGACAAAGACGAAGTCGCAGAAAAAATTGGCATCGGCGCGTTCAAGTATGCTATCCTGAGAATAGAACCAAACCATGTTGTAGATTTCAACCCAGAGGCGGTAACACGGTTTGAAGGCGATACAGGTCCCTATCTTCAATATACACATGCCAGAGCTTCTTCAATTCTGAGAAAAGCTGAAAAAGAAATAAAATCAAAGAATGTAAAAAACATATACCTGGAAAGCGAGAAAGAGAAAGAGATCATTAAAAAACTTTCCGAGTTTCCAGAGGTCGTCAACAAATCCTCGGAAGAACTGAAACCACATCAGATTGCTGGCTATCTTCTTGAGCTTTCATCTTTGTTCAATGAATACTATCATTCAACAAAAGTGATTGGTTCTGAAAAGGAGCAGGAAAGACTCGTCCTTGTAGAAGCAGTGAGAATAGTACTGAGGAATGGTCTAAACTTGCTCGGTATAGATGCCCCAGAAGAAATGTAGAGCTCATATCTTCTTATTCTTAGTTTTCCTTTTTTCAAGATTTTCCAATTTTTCTAAAAAGTAATCCATGCTCTTTCTCTCTGCCTTCAATAACAAATTCTTTTATAAGGGAAAAACCTAGATTAAAATAATTTTTTATCTCATCAAAAACAAAATCATATTTTTCTATATGTGGCTCCGTTATAAGAAAATAACCGCCGTTTTTAAGAACCCGCATAACCTCATTAAAACCCTCGCGAAAGTTTAACAGATGCGCCGTGTCAAAGCAAACGATACAATTAAATATCTCATCCCTAAACGGCAACGCATTCCCATCGGCCTGCACAAGATTTGCTTGTAAAAGATTTTTGCTTAAACAATTATCAAGCATCTCCCTGTCTTTATCGATAGCGATGATTTTTATATTTTTTATATGACTCCGGTTTTTTAAATACACCTCGTTAATAAATTCTTCGAAATAACCAAACCCTGTGCCTACATCAAGAACAAGACCAGAAAAAATTTTTCTAATGTCAACCAATTTCTCAAGTTCATGAAATGTTTTTTCATATTTCTCTCTCTGTATAACACCCCACGACCCATAAACTTTGTTACTGAAAATAGAACCCACGCACATACAACCACAAAATTATATCTTTGATTACCTCTTTCTCTTAGACTACCTTTTCATGAGGCTAATTTCTTTTTTAGATAGAATCTTTTTTTCTTCGCCGGAGATGGTGAAAGAACAAATGCTCATATCCTTTCTGACCAAATTGACAGACCATACATTTTTATTCAGTTTTTGGTCGAATCTTGCTGTTAGCATTATCTTTAGCATATCATCTTCGAAATCTTTCTTTGCTTCTTCTATGGCGTCTTCTGAGAGAATTCTGAACTTGCTCGGGTCCATTTCTTTGGACTCGCTCATGGCTGGGGAAACCCCGTTGAATACCACATCCTTTCCAACCATAAAGCTGTGTATGTTTTTCTTTTTAGGATTGTAATAGTGAAGTTTCCAGCCACAAATTTCTTCATCCAAGGCGAGCATCGTAAAAGCAGATATCAAAAAATAGCCCTGTTTTTTCAGTTCCCTCACTTTTTCGTTTTTCTCTGCCTTGATCACGGCCTCTTTAAATCTCAAAACCATGAAAATATTAACGACTAAAAGAATAAAAATAATAAAAGAACCTGAAAATCTAATCTACACTTCTTTTAATTTTTCAGATATAAAATTTATCACTTCATCTTCCAAAGGAACGGTGAATGATCTTTTATATCTTTTATTTCCATCGGGCAAGAAAAAGCCTCTTGATATGGAAATGAACTCGTTTTCTCCTTCGTCTGTTATGGCTTTCTTTCTAGCCACTTCTATGAAGTTGTTGTTTCCGAACTTTATTTCTTCAGCTTTCAGTGTCTGAAACTCTACCATTTTTTTCACTCTCCATTTAAAAGCTTTAATATTCTTTTACAGAAAGTCTTTTAAAGGTTATTTAGCTGAAGAATTTCTCTATATATTTTTCCGGGTATCTTGTTTTTATCGCCTTAAAATCAGACGGGAACGCATTTCTGTATTTGCTCCAAACATATCGCTTGTCCATAAGAACAACGACGCCCCTATCCTTTTCTGAACGAATGCAACGGCCACCGGCCTGAACAGCCTTTATTATGGCTGGATATATGTAGGCATATTCCCATCCCCTTGCAAAACGTTTATCGTAATAGTCTATCAGAGAACGCATCTCCAAGTCCGGCTTGGCAAACGGTATTCCTATGACCAGAACAGCCTTCAGGAACTCACCCGGCAAGTCAATGCCTTGGTCAAACGATCCCCCAATAACGCCGAAAAGCGCGCACCCCTTAGATGACAAGCTAATAAATTCATTCATCAGATTTTTTCTATCTTCCTTGCTAGCATTTTGACTTTCGAGAAGTATTTCCTTATTTATATTTTCTACAACAAGCGTGTGATAAATCCTGTCTCTAATCTCGTAGCTGGGAAAGAAAACAGCAACGTTACCCGGGACCGCATTAACACATCTCACGAGATAGTTTACTATTTTTTTGAACTCCTCTTCATTGCGATTCTCATACTTGGTTGTTACGTCTGTCACTATCAGATTGAGTCTGTTCTCCTTTGGAAAGGGTGATTCATATTCCTTTGACTCTACCCGCGCCGGTTCTATGCCAAGAAGGTCTATGTACATCCTCATTGGTTTTAGCGTACCAGACATTAATATAGCAGCATGCGAGTCATCAAAGATGTCCTTTGTTATCAGGCTAGGGTCAAGGCATGTGTAAGATAATGCTATCCGGCGTCCTTGCCTTGATATTATCCGAGCATAACCATAATCATCTCCAAGCCATGCCTCGAGAAACGCACCAACAGAACCAACAAAGGAGCGCTTCTTTTCCTCGCGTATCTCGTTGCCGAAAACTTGTAGCTCTTCCAGAACAGAATAATAATCACCGAGTGTTTGAACCTCATCAATAAACAAACCCTTGGTCACATAATCTTCTTCGCCGTCTTTCAGATTCTTTGCCAGCTCACTGAGTATGGCCAACAATCCACTAAGCCTCTCCTCAGCCAGCCCCATATTATATTCCCTGGCCTCTTTTATTGCAGCTCGAAGAGAATAAGAAGAAATCCTAGCAGACATAAGATTTCTAACCCTATCCGGAAGATTGTGCGCCTCGTCCACGATGAGTATAATATCATCCAGCGTTTTGTTTAAACGCTCCATGACAGCAACCCGTGCCGGTGAAAATATATGATAATAATCTGCAACGACCAAATTTGCGCGCCTCATCATCCTCATAGTGAGTTCGTATGGACATATCCCCTTGTCTTTACAGTAATAAAAAAGCTCTTCCGTATGCAAGGGTTGTGCAGCGAAAAGCTTTCTGAGTGTTTTCTTCGCGCGCTCCGTAAGTTTTTTGTCTTCGACCGTGTTGTTGTAAAATTTACATTTCTTGTCTTTCTGCATAACCTTACAGTATTGTATAAAGTCGCTGTTGCTGAGTGTGTCTATGTGTGGCACGGGACACAGCCATTTCTTTCCTATTAAATCAACAGCTACAAAACTCTTTTCAGACCTCTTCTTCATCATCTTCAGCGTGTCTATTGCCAAGATGTGTTGTGAATGCCGCGGAGTTACGAAGAACACAACCTTATCATTACCAAGCGCGTATTCGAGCGCCGGCGACAAAACCGCCGCAGTTTTACCGATGCCTGTCGGTGCATGCGCAAAAAGTATTTTCCCGTTGCGGACAGCGCTACGAGAATCAGCCAGCATCTCCTTCTGCCCGGGCCGAATTTTATCAAACGGGAAAAACGAGGACATGGATAATATTTTTTCCGGGAAGATTTAAAAGGATACTTAGCCTATCGTCTAGGAATTGGGATAATTATTTATAATCTTTTATCGTCTTCTGTTTCAGCTCCCGCAACAGCCACGAGCGACGCTGCCATGGTATGTGAATGCGTTGTTTGATTTCACTCGTGGCGTCTTCAAGCGTGGCAAAACGCATCGGCCTACTCGAAAAACATCCTCTAACTGTTTCTCGCACAACCCACACGCCAAGCGGAAGCCAGTATCGTGATGAAATCTCCCTCAGAACAAGAACAGATGCCTGTCTCCTGATTTTTGCGAGATATTCAGCGACAGCGAGCCGCGCTGCATAATATCCTCCTGTAACGCTGCTTGCGTATGTCTTTCTACCAAAGAATGATTCGTAATCTTGTGCTATTTGTAGGCCTCCTTGGGACCAGAAAGAATTTGGGCGCCAAGCTTCTATGACCTCAAAAGACCATTGTCGTGGCATCAATAAGATAACAAAATGGTTGCCAAGATATTCATTCTCAAATAAAAGATAGTCATTTACGAAAGGTCGTCTCCTGATATCTTTTATAAGTCCCCTGAAGACTATGTCATCTGTCGCTGTGATAGACCATCGTGTTGGGACGAGTTTTTTTTGTGATTTTTCACCAAGCAGACCAACAGAAAGTATGCGCTGTATTTGATTCACGTCTATAACACCATAGAGTTTATTGATTTGTTCTTCTGCCTTGAGATCGTCGCTGACGATATAATCGACCTTACCCCTTATCTTCACATTTTCTGTTATGCGTACACGTTTCACTTCTGCTACTGAACCGAGTGGAGCGTTGTGCGTATCTAGGCGCACGGCAACGCGCGGCTTTTTCTTTAGCATAAATTCTGACTCTACGGGTTTTCGAGCCAAAGCAATTTCTTGTGCGGTTTCTACAAGCCTGTTTGGTGGTGATTTCACTTTTGTCGGCCTGCGTGAATTAATCAGTTGGTATCTGTTCTGTAAAATGCGTTCAATAGGGTATTTCTTATCATACCAAAATTCCGGCGCATCGAGAATCCATGCTCTCTCATCGATAAACGCCGGTGAAAGAATTCCTAAACTCAACCTGGGATAGCCATAATGACCAACAAAAACCCCGGGAGAAGAACCGGAAAAGTGCTCTTTGACATTTCTGACGCTAGCAACAGACGCACGTGCAGCTGCAAGAATTTTACAGGGCTTTCCACACAGCCCCTTACCCTTACAACGTACGCATAAACTATTCATCATAGAAAACTGGTAAAGAAAAAATAAAAAGCAAGTGGAAAAAACCAAGTAAATCCGATGAGATAGCTTCGGTTTCCACCTCTTTATTTGTTATCATTTTTTGACGCGCTCTTTCATTATTTTTTAAACGGGCTTCACATTCTGCTTTATTTCCTTTTCTTTCTGCGCTTTGTTCTTGCCTCTTCTCGCTCCCACTTCCAATCTTCGTATTCAATCCACGCGACGAGAAGTCCAAAGAACAGCAAGCACAGACCAAACCCACCGACAAAAAGAGTTATCAGCGCATTCCAAGAATTAACACCAAGTATTGGTCTTCCAAGGCGCCCCACGTAATACCAATACACGCCCGCAAAAGCTATCAAGAGACCAATAACCATTTTAATAAAAGTTTTCATCTGATCAAACCCCCCAAACAATTATTAAAAACTTTTGATAATTATCTTTTAATAGTTTGCTTTCATTAATCTTTTACTATATTTAAATATGAAGTGGTTTTATGGTAAAAGGACTATATCAAGCACTAAGAATGCTTTGGCGTAAACCTAGGAATGTGCCAGATTTGAAACAGAGACTTATAAAGTGGAGAAAAGAACCAGTAATTACACGGGTAAAAAAACCGACCAGAATTGACCGCGCAAGAAGCCTTGGCTACAAAGCAAAACAAGGCTTTGTCGTGGTAAGAATAAGAATTAAGAAAGGCGGACGAAAACGACCTCAGATAAAAAAAGGCAGGGTTCCAAAGAAGAGCGGCCAGGTTAAATTCACGCCTGCAAAAAGCCTCAAACGGATAGCTGAAGAACGCGTCGCAAGAAAATATCCTAACATGGAAGTTCTGAATAGCTATTATCTGGCAGAGGATGGTCAGAATAAATATTATGAAGTCATTCTTGTCGATAGAGCGCATCCTGTAATACGTGCCGACAAAAAGTTGCGCGGAATTATCAAGCATCGTGGGCGTGTGTTCAGAGGCAAGACTAGTGCAGGTAAAAAATCAAAAAAGAAAAAATAGAACCAGGTCATTGTCTGTTTTTCATCTCTTAGTGCAATGTCAATGACCTATAAGCTATTTCTGACATTTCTCTCGCTTTTAAAAGTTTTTTCTTCTCAATAATTATTCAGGTGTTGGTGTGCGTTTTTACGATATTCATATTCACTCGGATGCCTCTATAGGTGAAAATAGCGTCGAAGAGATAGTCAAACAAGCTGAAAGATTGGGGCTTAAAGGCATAGCCATAACAGACTACTTTTCATCTTTAAAAGACATAAAACAACTAAAAGAAAGAATATCCAATATTAACACGGACATAGACATTTCTATTGGAGCTATAGTAAGGGCAGAAACCTCTGACCAGCTCAAAAAAATGGTGAGGAATGTAAGAAAACATGTTGAGCTAGTACTGGTGCATGGAGGAGACTATAGAATAAACAGAGAGGCTGTGGAAATGCCCGAAGTAGATGTTTTGTGTCATCCAGAACTTGACAGGAGAGATTGTGGTATGGACCATATAACTGTCAAAAGTGCTGCAGAAAACAAGGTTGCTATAGAAATAAACTTCCGCGAAATACTCGAGTCGTTCAAAAAACACCGCGTTTATGTTATTTCCAATATGAAAAAAAACATTTTCCTTGCAAAAAAGTATGAAGCACCTATTATCGTAACATCTGGTGCAGCAAGTATATGGGGAATGCGCGCCGGGAGAGAGCTAGCAGCTTTTGCGTTCCTGCTCGGTCTTCCATTGGCAGATGCTATAAACACCGTATCAGTAGTACCAGAAAAAATAATCGAAGTAAATAGGGAAAAGTTAGCTGGAAAAAGATTCCCGGGTGTAAGGGAGGTAGATGAATAAATTCAATTAAAGGCTGAACTTAAAAGGAAACTCAAACCGAACCCTCTGTTTTCGAGGAAAAATATAATGTAGCATCGGTTAACAAGAGGACCTAGAAAGCGACAAAGAATATAATGTTGGTGTTAGCATAATAAGGAAGTTCTAGAAACCATCAAGGGATATAAGGTTGGTGTCTAGATAGGAAGTCCTAGAAACCGGGAAAGAATATGAGGCAGGTGTCTAGATAGGAAGTCCTAGAAACTGCGAACGAAGTGAGTGGTGTCTAGTATGGAGGACAAACCAAAAACTTTACCCGCGAGCCTGCGGGCAAAGAGAAGATATATCATATTTGAAGTCGTGTCAGAAAAACCTATTGATTACATAGAGCTAGTTGGAGCTATATGGCGAAGCTTCTTAGACTTTCTCGGAGAGCTAAAAACAAGTGAGTTGAATTTCTGGCTAATAAAAAATCTTTACGACCCAAAAACACAGCGAGGTATAATCAGATGCTCTCCTGACCAAGTAGAATACGTAAGAGCAGCACTATCGCTGATAGACCAAATCGGAGAGACCAGAGCACTCATTAAGGTAAACAGCGTCACAGGAACAATAAAATCAGCGAAGAAAAAATATCTTGGATTCACTGACCTGACGGACTTTGAGAAGTAATCATTTTATCTAACCATTCTACCAAGCGTTTTCTTTAGGCCTTCTTCAAGAGGTGTCGGTTCAAATCCAAGTGCTTTTATTTTGCTTATGTCCGCAACGCTTCTTTTTATCTCTCTTGGGTGTTCTTTCAGATGAACCACAGGCACCCTTGTTCCTTTCAGTTTCATCAGAAGCTCTGCTAACTCTTTGATAGTGGTTTCTTTTCCTGTTCCTACATTGAACACAGCTTGGCGAACGGGTGTGTTTTTCAATACAGACACAGAAAAAGATACAACATCGTCAACAAATATAAAGTCTCTTGTCTGAGAGCCATCTCCAAAAAATGTCAGAGGCTCACCCTTACTAATTTTATCTATAAAAACCGAAACGACATCATCCCCGGGCTTTTGTTTTGGGCCGTAAACATTGAATGGCCGAATAATTACAACATCAAAAGAATTGGTATATTTCAAGCAAAGGGCTTCTGCTTTCAGCTTTGATAATCCGTATTGATTTATAGGTTCGGTCGGGTCGGTTTCCTTAATTGGAAAACTTTTCGCGTCGCCATAGACAGCAGCTGAACTGAAAAATACGAATCCTTTTGCATTGCAGGCTTTAGCCAAATCCAGAATATTTCTTGTCCCATCAACATTTATCTTTTTGTTCTCTTCTGGATTTGCCTCTCCAAAAGCCACAGAAACCTGCGCAGCCAAGTGGAAAACAAAATCAATGGTTCCCATGTCGTTGATGATAGAATCTATTCGCTTTTTGTCTGTTATGTCTGCACTTATAAGATTGGCTTTCTTGCCAGCCAACGATATCTTTTTCTCATTAAGCCTGTCCAGAACAAAAACCTCATAGCCTTGTTTTAGCAGCGCTTTCACCAAATGCGACCCTATGAAACCACCACCACCTGTCACCATTACTCGTTCAGTCATGCTCTTATTTTTTCAGCAAGATATAAAAAACGTGAGCATTACGATTGGAACACAGAATTTTTTAAAATATGGTGAACAGATAAAGTTCATGAAATCTGATTTTGAGGAATTTTTTACGGACAGGCTGCCAGAAAAGGCGTTTGAAAACATTTTAGATCTTCCTTCCCCGCGCTGGAATAAAATTATAAAAAATCTAGAAAAACTATCTGAAACTATATCAAAAGCAGAAAAGATTTCTGATATAATATCCCCGGAAGATTTTGAAGATATGACAAAAACTCTTGTTCAGCAATATTCCAATCAACTGTTAGAGGACATGTTCATTTTTCTGCACGAAACAATGAATAAAATAAGTGCAGAAATTCTAACAGCTTCTTCTGACGTGAAATATGGCGCTGAGCTTAGAAAACTCTTTAACGAAACTCCAGAAGAGTGTTACAAGTGGTCTTTAACAAACCCAAATAAAAGAGATTTGCGTTACTTAGATCCAGAAAAGCTCAGGTCAGCAGCAATAGAAACTGCTGGGTCATTTATAATTATTCCTCTCGGAAATTTTTTGAAGAAATGGTACGAGGAAAAAAATGACGATCAATGTCCATATAAAGACCATCTTCAGACAATCGTGGAGATTTTAAATGAACAACTTCTTGATGTTTCTAGGAGTGTGCTTAAAAAAGAATATGACAAGATGTACGCTGTCATGACTGAAAAATACGAGAAATATCTCAACTGGCTCAGAGAAAAAGACGGCAATATGTACAGATGAAAGTATGTATAGCTGAAACTATTTAAAGTTTTTCAAACTATAAAGTAGTAAAAATAAAGGGAGTGTGTTCTATGTCGGGCGTTTTCCTTGGCATGCCGGTATACAACCCGGGAAATCTCAATAAGGAAGAACTCGGGAAAATAGCTAAAGGTTTTTATGAAATTCTTTCTCGCAATAATAAGTTATGTAATTGGTCAACACCTGAAAACATAAGGGTTACTATTCTTGAAAATTATAATCCTGATGATATTGGCGAACATCATCTTGGGGTGTGGGCATCACGGCCGGATATTTTTGAAAGATTGTTTGAAAAAATGAAAAATTACGGTTTTGTCAAAGAAAAGAAGAAGTTTTTTCTTTTTGGTGGGACAGGAAAATATAAACTCAATCCACCGTCAGACACTAATCTTGAAATTTATAACCAAGTTCCTGGCATATGGTCTTCATTCGCATAGAATCCTGCCACGTCACAGGACTCTCGCAGATTATTGTTATGTTCTGTTTTCTTTTCAGGATTTCTCGCGCTAGTGGTTTGAACGGAGGGTTAGAGTCCATAATCATATGGTTCTTTTCTCCTTTTGGTCCGTACTCAATACCAGAGAAGTGAGAGTGAAGATGCTTTAGATGTTTTAGTTTACAGAGTTTGTCGAGAATTTTTTTATAATCTATTTTGCCTTGGTTACGCGCGTAGAGATGCGCAAAGTCGACGCATAATAAACACTTTGTTTCTTTGGCGAGCTTTATTAATTCGTCAAGAGTGCCGAACTGTGAAATCTTACCGGTTGTTTCTGGCGCGAGCTTAACATTCCACCCTTTCTTTTTAATATAGGCTTGCATATCCCTGATTTGCTCTGCAACAACATCATATGTTTCGTCTGGTGCTTTTTTGCCGTAGAACGCGGCATGAAAAACCACGGGGCTAGCACCCATATAATGCGCCCGTTCGCATGATGCTAAAATTCTTTGCTTGCTCTGCTTTATTTTTTTAGCGTCAGTTGAGTTTAGATTAATCCAGTATGGCGCATGCACACTCAATTTTATTTTCTCTGTTCTAGCACGCTCTCCGACTTTTTTTGCAAGCGTGTTGCTCATACGCACCCCATAAGTAAACTCAACCTCCATTGCCTGCAAACCTAATTTTTTAACTTCGCTGACGCCCTCTAACGTAGAATCAGTGGGAGAACCGGCTGGCCCAAGCAGTATCTTCATAAAAATAAAATAGCGCGAAAGATTTAAGAAATAAACATAATAAATCTCCGCATTTATTTTTTCATTTATCTCGGAACTGGAAAAAAACTAGATGAATGCTAAGAGTTTTACAACAGCTATGAAAAGAACACCCACAGCTAAAACATGCCAGGGTTTAAGTTTTATTCCCTTCTCTTCCTCGTCAAAATACCTTATCAATCCTGCTGTGGACATCGGCATATAATCCTTCTTCTTAGCCATATTTATCATTCTCGACAGAAATTATAAAAAGCTTTAATTTGTCAAAATTTGATTAAAGAGTCCTTTATTTTCTCTATTCTATGATTTGTTAGCATAGAGAAAAATCAGAAGCGTGGTAACTTACAGTAGCCCGTCTTCTGTTGACTCATTCCCCCTGACACACCACCAGGGTCATCAGTTGAGCCGCAACCATTTGTCTATGCGTCGTTTTGTCTGACAATAAACATCAGTTACGTCAGTATGACTTGCACTCTTCTGGAACCGAGTCGTCTCATCCACTCAATGACCCATTGCTCATCTCTATCACAGCTAAGGCCATTGGTGGTAGCGTTTCTGTATTCGGTTTCGGAACTCTCGCTCCGATACCAGAATGTTCCGGTCTAAGGAACACGAGTGGACAGAGCTTCCTCATGCTAATGCACGGCGGTTGCGCTGCAAGTTACCACGTAAGATTATCTTTGAATTTCTAACCTTAATAAAAGTTTTGGTGTTCAAGATTAGAAAACGTTTGGATTGGCCAAACAAGTTGACTTAAATAAGTTTCGTTGCTACTGTGCGTAGTTGAAAAAAATAACACATAATCGTAGAAAAAAGCAAAAAACAGTCATATGTCCGACTTAAAGGCTAGCTTTTTTGGCGTTAGTAGCAGTAGGCTAAGATACTCGCATTGCTGCTTGTATCGTACACCCCTACCCTATCAAACCGGTCGTCTACCGGTGCCAACTGCCTATTTTTGAGTGCGGCTTGGGGCTTAGATGCTTTCAGCCCTTATCCGCTGGAGCGTAGCTACCCAGCATTGCCTTGTCAGACAACTGGTAGACCAGAGGCTCCGGAAGAATGTTCCTTTCGTACTTATTCTTCCTTGCTCTCAGGCAGAAACACCTTCAACAGATATAGACCAAACTGGCTCACGCCGTTCTGAACCCAGCTAACGTGCCCTTTTGATCCGTGAACTCCGGTACCCTTGGCTGCTGCTGCACAGCCAGGAGAGGGCGAGCCGACAGCGACGCCGCAACGCGCGGGGTCGATATGAACTCTCACCCGCCACGACACCATTATCCCCAGGGTAGCTTTTCTGACGTCACATGCGTCCATCCAGGACAACATGCGTATCGCTAGGTCAGGCTTTCGCCTCTGGATTCCTTGCTTTTCAGAATCCAGTCAAGCCGGCTTTTGCCCTTGCACTCTTATCAGGATTTCTGACCCTGGTGAGCCGACCTTTGAGCACCTCTGATATCTTTTCAGAGGTGTACCGCCCCAGTCAAACTGCCCATCTATTGATGTCCCGAATTGCTTCGGTTAGTTGTATAGTCGTGAAAGGGTAGTGTTACATTGGCGACTCCGCAAAGTCTGACGACTTAGCTTCTATGTCTCCTACCTACGCTATACAATCACAACCATACAACAACAATAGACTGCAGTAAAGCTCCATGGGGTCTACTCTTCCCATTGAAGGTCTCTGGCCTAATCACCAGAAAGGTGGTTTCGCCGGGTTCCATCTTGGGACAGCGGGGACCTCGTTGATCTATCATGCAGGCCAACATTTAATTGGCAAGGGATTACGCTACCTTAAGACCCTCAGAGTTAGGGCCGGCCTACAACGGGGCTTAGCCCGGTTGAAACCGGGTTTCACACACCGCCAGTGGCCACGACTCACTGACTATACAAGACCTTTCGGTTTAGCAGTCAGCTATGTTTTTGGTAAACAGTCGGGTCCCCCTAGTCACTGCGACCTGATCACTGCTGACCAGGCACCCCTTCTACCAAAGATACAGGGCTAATTTGCCGAATTCCCTAAGATGGATTATCCCGAACACCTTCGCCTTTTC
Organism: Candidatus Aenigmatarchaeota archaeon; assembly: GCA_021163205.1. Taxonomy (GTDB): domain Archaea; phylum Aenigmatarchaeota; class Aenigmatarchaeia; order GW2011-AR5; family JAGGXF01; genus JAGGXF01. Next base: position 2,088 of record JAGGXF010000004.1, on the reverse strand, counting down.
GGCGAGGAGCACCTGTGTCGGTTCTAGGTACGGTTGCTCATACTTCTCTCTTGTTTCGTTTTTACGAGTTCTAGGAATTGGCTGAATCCGTCATACGACAGACCATTCCTGCTTTCTTCCGGTTCTCGTCATTACAACACTCCCCGGAATTATACAGTTAGACACAACGACGGTTGTGCTCAGCCTATCCCAAAACGTCCGAAACAAGATACAAACGTTGTATGAGCAGTACCGGAATATTAACCGGTTTCCCTTTCGGGCTTCTCGGTTAAGATAGCCCTTAGGACCGACTAACTCCCAGTAGATAAGCTTTACTGGGAAACCCTAGTCCTTCAGGTGGTCAGGATTTTCACCTGACTCGTATGCTACTCCCGACAGGATTCTCATCACCACAGGGTCCATGCCATCTCACGATAGCACTTCTGCCCCCGCGGTGCGCCTTCCTACCAACCTTGGCCAAGCCAAGGTTCTGAAGTATCGGTAACTGGCTTAGCCCCGTCCATCTTCAGCGCCCTACCTCTCGGTGGGTCCGCTATTACGCGTTGTTTAAAGGATGGCTGCTTCTAAGCCAACCTCCCCACTGTTTTAGAGGTAAGACCACCTTCGACACTTAGCCAGTATTTAGGGACCTTAACTTCAGGCTGGGTTGTTCCCCTTTCGGATGCCAAACTTACTCCGGCACCCTCACTCTGGTTCCTTATGCTTGTGCATTCGGAGTTTGACAAGGTAGCTGGGGATCTCTCCCCTTGACTACCTAATCAGTAACTCTACCTCACAAGCTGTTAGAACCAGGCTGTACTGAGATACATTTCGGAAGGAACCAGCTATTGCCGGGTTCGATTGGCTTTTCACCCCTTATCCCAGGTCACGTGAGCGGTTTGTACCAGCAACACTAGCGAGCTTCCATCTTGGTTTCCCAAGACTTCACTCTGCCCAGGATAAGATCACCCGGCTTCTGGTCGCATCCCTGTGACTAAACGCACTTTCATACGCTGTCCATCGTTGCCTGCGGACAATCGCTTTCGCTTAGGCTTTCGCCTCGCCACAGAGATGCACTCCCTGCCCCGTTTTTCGAAACGGACGACGGTTTAGCCTTTGCATAACAAAGGCCTTACCCGTCTATCTATAGCTATCTGAGTTCAGGCTCTTTTCATCTCCTTTTACGGATACTTTTCAGTTTTCCCTCACGGTACTAATCCGCTATCGGACTTGGACCAATATTTAGAATTGGGAGTGGATGACTCCCGAATTCTGACTGGAAATCCAACCAATCATACTCGGGATACTTGCTATTCTCTTTCTGGTCTTCTCTTACGGGGCTGTCACCCTCTATAGCGCTTCTTTCCAGAAGACTTCAGATCGACCAGCTAAGAAAAGCGCAAGTCCCATAACGCCACATTCCCTCTCTGTTTCCAGGAGGGTTCGGTTTGTTCTGTGCCGCTTTCGGTCGCCCCTACTAACGGCATCGAAGCAGACTGACGCAGACGAATCCACATCAGCCTATGTTTCTTTCTTTTCCTGCGGGTACTAAGATGTTTCAATTCCCCGCGTATCTCTTTGCACGCGCAGACAACACGAAGTCATCCCGCGCGCAAATAGTCCTGAAACTAGGATGTCCCATTAGGTGATCCCGGGTTCAAAGCCTGCATGCGGCTACCCCGGGCTTATCCCAGCTTGCCAGGACCTTCATCAGTGTCCAAGCCAAACCATCCGTCAGATAGCATGGGAGCTAGCTGTCTTTTCGGACATATGACTGTTTCATCGGTTTTAATTATAAACCTAAACACACCATCCGTTAGCATTTGCTAACGAACTGTATATGAAACTTTCAAAACCTAAAAATATGATGTTGATAAAAGCACAATTTATTAAGTTACACTCCTTGTTTTATACTTCCTGATATTAGTGTCGCAATGCTGTTCAGAAGTCAGTAGCGGCTGAAAAGCCTTAACCTCATCACTGCATTCATACAACCTGCCACGAAGTATGAACGACTCTGAACAGTGATCTTGTAGCGTTATATCTAATAGAGCTATACATTTAAATAGGTTTTGGTGTGTGTTTCTGTAAACTTATTGTTGATATAAC
>JAGGXF010000032.1 GCA_021163205.1 Candidatus Aenigmatarchaeota archaeon | reverse complement strand
TCGCTGCCAACAAAATCACTAGAACCAAAGCTATTTTTGCAAGCTTGCTCATTACCTACCACCCCATCTCATTAACCAATTGGTTGTTATATAGGTAACAAAGAAATGAATTAAAACCATGTGGTTGGGGTGTAATTGAACCGTAATTTATAATCAATAGCTTGCTTGTGGCCAAAAGAACCAAATCCGTGTTCGTGGCGAGAAAACAAACCCGACTTAGAATCCGGCTCAACAAATTATAAGCCGATGCTTTCTTCTTGAGAGGGAGATAAGAATTTCTCAAAAACATTTCTGTTTACTTCTAGCTGTATTTTAACATATTTGAACTCTTCTCTACTCCCGAAGAAATAAACTCCAACCACGGAGTCATCATCTATTTCTTCATATTTTTTAATTACGTGTCCGAATATATAATTAATTTTCAAAGCGCGGGGTTTCCCTGTGCCAATTTTTTCTGTCATCAGCAGAGTTGGAAGAATATTATCCATATAGTTTTTTTCGAGTTTTTTTGGAATATCGAATATAAAAAATCCTGTTTCGGAAATATATCGAGCGTCAAAATAATTCAGAATTCTCTCATAAGTGTGGTTGACATGTTTAAATAATTTATTAGTTGTCAGTTTGCTCAAAGGTTTCATCAGAAAATTTTGTGTAGTAAAAAATATAAAAAGTCATTTCTCGGTTTTTTCGTTAATCACTTTCTCTTGGCGCGCTTTGTTTTCTTCTTTTTGAGTATCGTCTTCTTCTGTTTCAAGCGTTGTTTTTTCTTCCTGGCCTGTCTCAACGCTTCTTCTAAAACTTTCGTCAGCTTCTTACCAGCGGTGATTGGTTTCATATGACTAACCTTTCAAGAGGGCACAGTGGAGATAGGCAATAAATCAAGAGAGAAGGATATTGGTTAACAAATGTCACACATCTAAATAACCAGAAATTATCTCCCACCGTCTTCTACACCCTTTAGTTTAAAATACAATGATTATTATTGACTGCGGGATTAAATAAAGCAGTGTCATCTGAGTGTAATGCCGTCGTAATGATTTGGCGCTTTTTGGTAGGTTTATACAAATTTCAAAGCGAAAAATGTCTTTTTTAGAATTCTGTCCAGCATTGTCCTGACACTTGAGCTTTTTTTGTTGTCTTCTTTCGAAGTCCTGTTTATTTTTACCCTGACCTGGCTTTTGACATCTGTCTTACTTCTTCATTTTTTTGAAACAGAAAGCAAAGACCACTATGATTAGGATTATGAATATCAGTGCAGCATTTCCTTTGGCTGCTGTCACCAAACCCGTGATGAATGAGGTGGGAGGTGTGCCCGTTTTTTTCTCTTCTATGGTCTGATTAGAAACCGGAGTGGGAGGTGTTGGTTGGGTTTCGTTTTTTTCTTGGAATGTGGCCGGGCACACACCACAATCCTCTGGACAAGAAGAGCATGACTCAATTGCTTTTGTGCAAACACCATCGCCACACACAATAGTAATTCCTCCGGTTGATCCATATCTTCTGTGAGTAGTTGTTGGTGCAACCTTGCTGCCAAAAACCCCGTATAGACTGAAATGGGTCAGGTTTGCCCACGCAAAATTATCTATGGTGTTGACACCGCTGTTCGCAACAACAGACCAGTCGCCACTTGTCTCATTGTAATAATGAAGCCTCAAGCTGGACTCGTCCAAGCCAAGCGAGTTGATTTGGGAATCAGTATAATATACCTTGACGAACACCCACACAAGATTTTCATCGTCTATGTTGATGTCAAAAAATTTGTTTAATGGCTCCAATGTCATCGAACCGCCAGCTGATTTATGCTCTGTGACATTGACACAGTAATTATCAACAGTCTGATTGAAAAACATCTCCATAACCAAACTCATATTATCTCTCAAATCCACAACAAGTGTCTGATTAGCTTGCGATGAAAACGAGCAGTTAGTATAATTCGCTATTGGCTTTGGCATAACACGAGCTGACAAAAACACGTTGTTATCTGCCGCAAGGCAAAGACCAGCTATGCTAACAACTACTACAAGCGAAATCAGTATCGTGCTAAATCTCATTTTCGTCTCAACATCCATTCTCATCGCCTCTTTAAGATTAAAACCAAACCGACCAATATCAAAAAGCCAAATAAATATAATTCATATCCATCTTGCGTTGTTCTTGTTTCACCTTGCTCTGTGTCCAGTGAAACCCATATTCCCATTCCTAATCCAACATTGCCTTGTGTCAAATTCGGGCGGAAAACAATTGCCCCGTGATAAAACCCCGGTTGTTTTGACTTGACACAAACCTCTATTTCCTTCGAACCGTTCAAAATTATATTATCATCATATTTTATCTCCAAACCAAGCTCTTCCGCAGTTTTTTTGTGCAAGACCAGGTTTCTTTCTTTTGTTTCATTAGACCAGACATTATACACAGCGATAGGCCCATGATAATCTGTGGATGATATGACAAATTTGCCGCACAGCCACTGGTTTGGCTGGCCAGACAAGTGCAACTCATCCTTGCTGATGCCTATCTGCAGACACATTCCTACGGGTATCAAAAACAAAAAAATAAAAAGGAGTGGGGATATTCCTTTCATTTTTTTCACCTATTCGGGTTCTCCTGGCATAAAGTCAAACCATAGTATGCCAGACTGCTCGCCAATGTCTGCGTCTTCAGGGATTCTTAGTTGTGCCTCTATATCTTTAGGGTTGCTGAAATGGTCTATTTCACAAGGGTCATCTAGGTCGTATGGTGTTGTTTCACCAGCATCGCACCATGCCTGTGGTTCGATGTACGTGGAGTAATCACCTATTTGTGCTTCTGGACTTCCTCTGAACCATAGGTAGTCGAAAACTGTACCTGGCTCTGACATAACTGGTGTTACTATCACAGGTGTCGATCCTGTGTTTCTGATAGTCAAATCCTTCCAAGGTGAATAATATCCTGCATAAACTGTTCCGAAGTCAAGTTCAGTTGTGTCAACATCTATAGATGTTGTTGGTCCGTTGACGTCTGCGTTTACCTCTGTTCCTGAGATTATGGTCCAATCAAGTCCGTTCTCTTCCATCAGGACCGGGTCGTAGTATTGGCAGTCCTCGAATTCTTTCACTATGAATCCAAACCCGAAGTCATATGCTGGACCAATACCATAATGGCCTACTGGCATCTCTAGAAAATACTCTTTGTGGAAATTTCCATTCTCGTCTGTTGTTGCGTTCATGTCGAAATTCCAGTAACCTTCCTGTCCTGTTCCACCAGCCCAGTAGCCGCATTCAAATGCACATTCATAACCTTCTGCAACTCCGTCTGGATTGTCACAGTTTGTTGCCAGTTCGTCGTTTCCGTCATTGCCGTTTCTTCCGTTAAGCGTCAACTGATAAACCGTGTTTGGTTTCATCCCAGTTAAGTCAACAGTTATGTGAAGCGTGTTGCCAACGTCCTCGTATGTTACTGTACCTGCAGCGTTTGAGTACGCTTCGTCTGGGTTTGTTCCACATTGCCAACCTGTTGCATCGCTCTTGTAACACAGCGTGTCCACTTGCGTGGTTGCAAACACTGGGAATGCTAAAAGCAATGCAGCCAAAAGTGTTGCCAAAATCTTCTTCATTTTTTAGCCTCCTTTGTTGCTATTTTATTATTACTTTATAGTGATTATTAATGAGAGAAATCTTTATAAACTTATTTACTACTCTATAATAACAATAATACGAAACGTTACTACGGTAAGGTATTTAAAGATTAATACATTACTAAATGATAGTTAATAACGTTATCTATGATATGGTAACAACCTACAGGAGTGTGGTTTGAGTATGGCAATGTTCACGGTGCAGATAAGATTGACCGGAAAGCAGATAAAACTCATTGACAAGCTTGTTGAAGAAGGCGTCTACCCCAATCGTTCTGAAGCTATACGAGACTCTGTGAGAAAACTAATTAATGATCACAGATAAAAGAAAAAAACGAACACCGATAAATAAAAGCGCTGCCAAATTACTAATTTATCTTCTTTTTCTTCTTGGTTTTCTTTTTCTGCTGGGTTTTGCTGACTGAGACTTCCTGAAAAGCAAGAACAGGAGAACGAAAAGAATTACCAATACACCAAAACTCGCTCGTGGATTTGCAAGCGCAAATGCCGTCAGAAACCCTGTAACAGTTTGTACCTTCTCTCTTGATTTTTCTGTTGCTGGCTGTTCTGTTTCCTTCCTTGTTTCTTGCTCTGGCTTCTCTTTCTCTGGTTGTTCAGTTGGCGTTGGTTTTCCAGTTTCCTTGGATTGTGTTGTCTCTTCTGTCACTGGAGTAGGTTTAGTGGGCTTTTCAACAGAAACTGTTATGGCTCTCGCCACACCATTAACATGGAGTGTCATACCATAGCTACCTTCGGCGTTTGCTGGTACATTTACTGTTATTTCCACTTTCTCAGATTCGTGGTTCCTGATAGTTATCTCTTTGCTGTCTGCTGTCCACCCCTCAGGCGTGTCGACTCTTATAATATAGCTATGAGAAGCACACGTACCACTGAGATTTATAGTGACTGGTATAACAAGCGAATCACCGGCTTTGGCTGAAAAGTTCTCTTGAACATCTACGCTGGTCACAACACGACATCCGCCCCCGCCACCAGCAGGAGCAGGAGCAGGCGTGGCTGTCAAGACAAGGACTACTGTTTTTGTTTCGTTCAAAATAACCGTTGCTGATTCAGAAGAATACCCTGTTGCAGATGCACTTACGGTATACGTTCCTTCTGGTAAATATTCAAATACTGTTGTTCCGTTATTGCCTGTTGTGCCGTACTTATCAACAGTCCCCACAACTGACACAGCTGCCCCAGTTATTGCCATACCGGTCGTGTCTTTTACATTTACTGTTAACACATACACAGAATAAAATTCATCTGAATCAGGGTCCCAGTATATATCATACACACCATCGCTATCCGTGTCTATGAAATAGTCTGTCATGCCGTCGCTGTCTCCGTCTGTCGCCTCTGATACGGTGTTGTGATTCGGGTCCTGATATGTTTCATAGCCGTTGGTCATATTATTATCATTGTCCCTCGCGACCTCATTCGTGCCATCATTATCAATATCCTTGTAAACCTCTTTTGGCAGACCAACCATCTTTGATCGCATTGTCCATGATTTTGCGTATAAGCTGTCTGCAGGCCTGTCATTATCATTGTCTGTAGCTTCTACCCAAAAACTGACGTAACGCCTCTCATAGTCAGGACCCGGTGCCGGTATGGTAAATGTATATTCAGTGCCTGAAACGACAGGGCTATCGTCTATGCCATCCTCTACGCCATCCTCTCCGTAATCGTAATGCAGCACAGCAGATGCTATGC
>JAGGXF010000005.1 GCA_021163205.1 Candidatus Aenigmatarchaeota archaeon | reverse complement strand
GAACATAATTATCCAAATAATCTGCCAGCTTCTCTGCTGTTGGTCCGTCTGCCTCATTATGAACAATGTATATTGTGTCTCCTGAATCAGCTGAAACAAGAGGTGCAAAAGCTGCTCCGGCTGTTGCTAAGAAAATACCTGAAGCGCCAAGAGCAAGTCCTTTTTTGATGTATGCTTTTAATTTGCTGGATTCTTTTTCTTCTGGCGCTGTCTGCATTTCACCACGCAGTGTGCCGCATGTTATCTCACCTGTTCTTATATCTGTATAGTTGAGACCTGTTTTTTCTTCCAGGCTTATGAGCGTGTCTGCCAGCCTATCTGCAACCTCGTCTGCGGTCGCGCTGGGGTCATATTTTTGTATCCTTTTTTCTCCATCTTTCTTGATTACCCGCATTCCAAGCTCTGGGTGTTGCTTTATGTGATTATAGAGAGCTTGTTTCATTCTGTTCATTTCTTCTTTTGTCGTGTAATTCTGCCATAAATCTGAAAGAGGGACTTCGTAAAGACCTCTGCCTGTGTCTATGACAATTTTTTGTCTTAGCAGGTAGGCAGCAGCTTCAGGATTTTTGTCTTTATATTCATCTATTCTTTCCATCAGGTGATTCACATCAACTGCCCTGCCTGAATATTCTTTGTTTAGCTTTTCCCTGTCAATTTTTTTTGCTGAGGAAGATATGTATGTGAGTGGGTCTATAGCAATATTTTTTCTGCCTTCATGAATCTCCGCATTTCTCAGGTCTGATATAGACGGTAAAAAATGATCCAGGCCTTCTTGATAAAGAGCCAAGAATTTGTCAAAATCTTCATATTTTTTAACATGGACTGTTTCTTTCCCATAATCATCTGTTGTTATGCCTGCGATGAGTTCATCGCCGTATTTAATCGCTCTTTCGTATTTCTCACCTTTCGGGTCGGGAAGGTATTTTTCGATTGCACTCGGGTCAGGATTATCAATTACGCTTATGTCTCCAAGATTATACTCAACAGAGTTGCCTCTCTCCGAAATTTCAAGAGTAGGTTTAAAAGTAATTGACCTAGTTTTTGTGTCTACTTCCATTTCACACCACCTAACTACTCTATAGTGATAATAATCTTGATATATTTATTATTCTGTTCGCTGATATAAAAAGATTGCTGTTGCGGCTGTTGTCGACGATTGACGATTATTTCAGACGGCTCTCTTGAAAAGACCATAAAAGTATGTAAATGAGCTGCAAAATTTTCAGATATGTTGGTTACCTAAGATGGCAACTAACATGATAGTAGCTAAAGAAGGTAACCACTATAGAAAAAGTAAAAGAATAAAATGTGCTGAACCCATATTTCCTTGTTATTCTGACTTTGAGTGAAAGTTTTTACCGTGTATAAATTTCTTAAGTCCGCGACACCAATTAATTATATGTTTCCTTATCCTGTACTAGTATCTTTTATAATCGTGTTTGGCATACTGACGTCTTGGGAAGATATAAAGCACTTCAAGATTCCAAATTACTATATTTTATTTGCACTTTTGTTCGCATTTCTGGAAAATGCGAGTTACGCTTTTACAGCACAAGAATATTTTATATCATTTATAATTAATGCTGGATTTTCGCTCTTGGTTGGTTATGGTCTGTGGCTTATAAGGATATGGACAGCCGCAGATGGTAAGCTTTTCTTTGCCTATTCTCTTCTGGTTCCACTTTCTGTTTATTACCTTGGTTATGTCAAGTACTTTCCCTCAATGATTATTATGATAAATACCTTTGTTCCAATCTTTCTTTTTCTTGTTATAAACCTGCTTGTGAAGACCAGCACACAGGAAAAGATAATGATGCTCAAAAAGACATTTAACCGAGCTACCATAATGAATATGTTTCTGATTATAACCGTTATGTCTTGGTTTGTGGGTATACTTTTTGGTTTTTTGCATATTCCAAGAAATTTCTTTTTATCGTTTCTTATCATTTTTTTAATGTTTTTCATACTCAGAGCAAAACTAGGTAAAAATTTCACGAAGACACTCTTAATATGTTTGTTGGTAAGAATTATCTTGGATTATCAGACATTTCTGTATCTTAGCTTTTGGATAGGTACAATAAAAACCTTGATATTCTTTCTGCTGGCCGTTTTCTTCGTTTTCAATATGGGGGTATTGAAATTCAACAGTAATGTAAATATAAAAGACCTTAAACCGGGCATGCTATTGTCGGAGATAATCGTAGAAAAGGATGGTAAATATTCAAAATCATTGACACTTCCCATGCCAACAAGATTTGCCATACTCAAAAGTCTGATAGAAAGAGCTAAGGAAAGTGCTGTGATAAGCTGCCCTTCATCTGGTATAACAAAAGAAGATATAAAGAAAATTCAACAGCTCAAAAAAGAAGGCAAACTGGATTTTGACCACTTGATGGTACAGCAGACGGTGTCTTTTGCGCCTTTTTTGTTTCTTGGTGTTCTTCTGACAATAATATTAAAGGGTAGTATCATAAGTTATGCGAAGATATTTATTCCTTACTTCTGGGCTAAGTTTATAAGTTTTTTCGTATAAAATAAAACTATAGATATTTTATAAGATATTTAAAGGAATGATTAATATGTCTGATGTATCTGAAGAGATAAAAGTCATTAATAATATGGAGATTCATACTGACCATGTTCTTGTTTCCGTAAACCCAAAGATATTTCCGATGGAAATAATAAGAGGGGCTAGCTATACTATAACAGACAAGGCATATGTCGTGATATCAGGAAATCCGAATGAAGAAGTAATAGTTGAATTGAGACCAAAAAAAAATCAGGATCTAGAAACACTTGGTAGAGAGTTCAACAACGAACTTTTGAATTATTATGTTTACGTTGACCAGTCGGAAAGAAACCGATCTTTGCGAGAAATGATTATGAAAAGAGCATTGATGACCAATGTAAAAGTAGAATCACCGGAGAAGGAAGGGGATAAAAAGAATGAATGAAGTTTCTGCAAACAACGATAGCTGTGTTGTAAGATTTGAAACCTGTCTTTACGAACCACGCCATATAATTATCGCTGCACAAGCCTTCACAGATGATTACTGGGTATATCTTGATGGTGATCCAAATAGTGCTATACAGGTTGTTCTAAAACCTAAAAAAGTTTCTGTTCTTGACCTGAAAAAGATTGGGTATGAGTTCTACAATTATGTGCTTTTGATCTCTAGAAACCAAAGGTGAATAAATTGGTTTATAGCTATTTTGATCTAAATAAATCTGAGTATAAAATCAACCAATATAAATATCACCAGTTTGCTAGGAACAGAATATTGGTCACAACTAAACACGGCGGTTGGGTAGTGCTGGATGAAGAAGAATTTGAGATGCTCAAGAGAAATAAAATAAAAGAAGATCTGATTCTCTTTAAGAGTCTCGAAGAAAATGGCATAATATTAACCAACAGAAACTTAGAGAGGACCGTGAGCAGACAAAGAGAGCGCCTTTCACATCTTTTCAATGGTGTGTCCCTACATATCATAACTACAACACTTAGATGTAACCAGATATGTAGCTATTGTCATGCAAAAGCAAAAGACATAAAAGAGAAAAAATACGACATGGATGAAAGAACTGCAAAAGATGTGGTTGATTTTATCTTTGAATCACCATCACCAGAAATCGGAATAGAATTTCAAGGAGGAGAACCCCTGGCAAACTTTCCAATAATTCAGTACATAATTGAATATTCAAAAGAAAAATCTAAGGAAACAAGAAAAAATGTCAAATATATGCTGGTTAGCAACCTGACAATGATGGACGAATCAATACTGAAATATTTAATAAAAAATAACGTGAGCCTTTGCACATCTTTCGACGGCCCAAAAGAAGTCCACAATAAAAACAGAAGATATATCAATGGCAGTGGTACATACGAAGATGTAGTCTACTGGATAGATAAAATCAAAAACGAATATAAATATCCGTTGGGTGCTTTGCCCACCATTACCAAATTTTCTCTTTCTTATGGAAAGGAGATTGTAGATGAATATGTAAAGCGAGGGTTTGAAAGCGTACGCATAAGGCATATGGTAAATGCAGGCTTCGCCAGTGAAAGGTGGTCCCAATTGGGATACAGCGCTGAAGAATTTTTAGATTTTTGGAAGAGCTCATTAGACTATATTATAAAATTAAATCAGGAAGGTACGAACATCGTGGAAGGCGTTTCTTTGATTATATTAAAAAACATATTGTCTTCCAAGCATCAGCCATATACATGCTTCAGCTCTCCCTGTGGTGCGGCATTGACACAACTTGCATATGATTATAATGGAGACATATTTACGTGTGATGAGGCTCGTTCTTTCGAAATCTTCAAACTAGGTAATGTCAAAGAGAGCTCTTATGAAAACATTATGACCTCTCCGGCGACTTTAAATATCACCGGACTGACATCTGGTCTATCTTCTATGTGCGATAATTGCGTATGGCACCCATATTGCGGAAACTGTCTGGTTTCTTCGTACGGCCAGCACAAAACAATCATACCGAAACTGCCTGTCAATAGAGAATGTAAGATAAGAGGTGGTATGGTTAGACATATATTTGACATTTTAACTGGCTCTGGAAAAAAGAACATCCTTATGAAATGGTATAACACAACAGAGAAAATATAGATTATAATGAACAATCACAATATAGATGTCTTGGTTATCGAACCAACGAATGAATGCGATTTGAATTGCATATATTGTCCGAAACATGAGAAAAAAGAGATGAATATAGATTTCTTTAGAGACCTAATAGTAAGAAATAACTGTCTTGAAAGAAGGATACCTAACATAGAACTGGGTGGTGTGGGAAACCCACTGCTACATAAAAATATAAAACAAATACTCCAGCTCTTAAGAAATAATGATTTATTCTGTAATATTGTTACGAACGGCTTGACTTTAAAAGATAAAATAGCGTTCTTTGATGACGACCTCTTGTCAAAGACTCACTTTTCCATTTATCTGGATCATCCGGATGAAAAAAAAAATGATGAGATAATGGGGAAAAAATGCTACAAAAAAACAATTGAATCTTTTGAATATATTAAAAGAAGGGGAATTCAATTCGATATAATAATGCGCATAATACCCCAAAATTATGACAAAATAGAAGATATGTTGAGAATAGCAAAACACTACGGAGCAAACATGCTTATACCAATGGAAGTTTTTCCTTTTTCAGATGAAAAATTTATTCTAACAGATGAAACTAAAAGAAAGATAATAGAAAAGATAGACCAATTGAAAAACATAAATGAACCTGTTCATAAGACAATACACTTTGAGTCTCCAGCAGAAAATTGCACATATTTAAGGAAAAGAAGACTATTCATAAACTCCGGGGGCAATTTGGGTTTTTGTCACTTTCTCTCTTGTCTTCCAACAAACAATAAAGAAAAAATTAAAAACAAGTTTTTTGATGAAATAATAGAAACCAACAACCGTATGAGAGACGAGTTTGTAAAGAAAAAGCAAAATGAAATAAATTTGTGGCAACCTCCAAGAAAAACAGCAAGCCCGTGTAGTTATTGTCTCCAAAAAATTGGTTATGGAAAAAGGTGGTAAAAATAGTAATAGGTCTTGACCATAGGAACAAACCTTTTGATGGAGACCTATTGCTGACGGTGGCGTGTCCTGTTGAGTGTGACTTCTGTATATATTCTTGCACGGCCTCCAAAGAACCTGAGAAGTGGATGCCAGAACATACAATAAGACGCGTGGCGGAACAATATTCAAAAAATGGGGTTGGAGTACGTATATCAGGTGGAGAACCATTTTATGACCTAGAAAAACTGAGCAAGTCTATAGATATTCTTCTACAATACTATCATCCAAGAGATTTGCTTATCATCAGTTCAGGCTTCTGGGGATATAATAAAGAAAACGCGCACAAGTGCCTTTCATTGATTAAAAACAAGGGACTAGACTTGATTGTAATAAGCTATGACCGTTTTCATGCGAAACGAGTACCAATAACTAATATTAAGAACATTATAGAAACTGCAAAAGACGTTGGTATAGAGATAGCTCTGAGACTTTCTCTTGACAGTAAGAGCTATGATTTGATAGATAAAGTGACAGAACTGATAACCAAACATCGCTTGCCTATAGAGGTGCACCACTGGGGTATGTTTGGAAGAGCTGAAAAACTGGATGGAGAGGTTTTGAAAGATTTCAACAAAACCTATAATTACATATACAAAAAAATAAAAGAAAATGCTAAAAGATATAACTCCCCAGAAGACTTGAGATATTATTTAACTCATACTGCAAAACGGTCACAAAGAAAGTATTATTCAGAATTTTTTCCTACGACATTCCCAAACGGCAATGTTTATGGTTGCTCAATAACAATGAAAGGATGTTTCATGGGCAATATAAATCAGGAAAATCTAGATACGATGATGGAAAGATGGAAAAAAACATTGCCAGGACATTTTGCATTGTCAGAAAAAAATTGTAGTGAAATAGTCAACCTTTTACCCAAAGGTGAGGAAAAGTGTGGCTTTTGTAAAGACTGGCCTTTTGTAGACTTCCGGAAAGGAAAAATCCCAAGGGAAGCTTTGGGCAGATTGTTTGTAAAAATAGATATGACTGAAGATTTAGATGAATTAACAGAAACGTTGAAAAAGAGAGATAAAGAATACCTCTTATCTTTCAGGCTTGTGGAAAATGACTTGAATCCAAACACAGGAAGAAAAATAGAGAATTTTCTAGAAAAACTCAAGAAAAAGAACATAAGATTTGTAATAAGCAGACCATTCCCAAAATGCCTTAGAATTAAAAAAGATTATGGACAGCCAAAAGGTTGTTTTGATTGTCACGAACTTTTCAGTGTAGAAGATGGTAAAATAATATACTGCGATGGTTCTCTTGGTCCGGATATTAAAGCTATTGATAACAGACAAAAAATTGTAGATATCTTTATAAAGCGAAATAGAAAAATTCCAGATAGATGTATTTCTTGCATTCACAACATCCGTGAAACATGTAATTTTCTCTGTAATAGAAAATCTGAAGAGGCTAAAAAACCAAAAACACTTGCATTAAAAGCTAAACTCGAGAAAATCAGGGGTCATATCACGGCTTGGGATAAGGTCTTAGGAGAAGGTGTGATATTCAAAAAAACTATGAAAAAATCATTATGGATAGAGAAGATTATAGAGTATATCTCAAAAAATCAAACTCCAGAAGGATTTATAAGGCAAAAATCAGCAATGATATATTACACATATCTGTTTTCTGCTATTTTACATGAAATAAACGAAAGGCCTTCTCCAAATACTATAAAATTTTTATCAAAATGCCAGGCAGGTTTTATGGGATTTGGCGAAGAACCGGGAGAAATGCCTTGGGTTGATTGGACTGAATATGCTATTGAAGCGCTGAAATGGACCGAATTAAAAATAAGGGATGAACAAAACTTTATGAGATTTTACAGAAACCTACAAAAAAACGGTGGCTTCCAGCAGATAACATCTTTCATACCTGACATATTAACTACATTCAAAATTGTAAAAATATTATCCACTCTTAATTCAGAACCCGTTGACAGAAATGGTGCTGTTGAATATATAAAAAATAACACTAATCTGGACAATCTCTATCAGATATATCGATATATAGAATCCATGAAATTTCTTAGATATAAATTCAAAAACAAAGAATTACAAGAATTATCCAATAGATTATCAAAATTCAGAATCGATGGGATGAATTATGAAAACTTTTTTTATTTCTTATACTCTTTGAAATCAATAGGAAAAAACATAATAGAATATAGAAT